>CAZDSN010000864.1:0-1905 GCA_964507675.1 uncultured Ardenticatenaceae bacterium
GCTCCCCGACGGCACGCCCCGTGCCGCCTATCAGGCCTTGAAAGAGATGCCTAAGTGATTTGATGAACTTTTGGGTTCTGGCTCTATCCTACTGGATACATTTGTTGGCTACCGTGGTGTGGCTAGGCGGCCTGGCTCTGATGGGGTTGGTGGCCTGGCCAGCGCTGCAGCGGCGCACGTTGGCGGCGAACCAATGGTTTCAGCTTCAGGCGCGTTTCTTGCCCTGGGCCAACGCCAGTCTGGTACTACTGTTGGTAACCGGGTTTGTGCAGATGACCAATGATCCCAATTATCACGGCTTCCTGACAGTAGACAGTCTGTGGGCGCAGGCGATTCTGGTGAAGCACGTGGCCTTTGCCGGCATGGTTGTCATGGGTGGTTATGTACAGTTGCGGCTGCACCCGGCCATGGAGCGGGCGGCGCTACTGGCGCAGAAGAAACCGGAGATGGCCGCTGTCGAACAAGAGAAATTGACGCGCCAGGAAATCTTATTTCTACGCCTCAACCTGGCCTGCGCTGCCGCTGTGCTCCTTTTTACGGCTGTGGCCACGGCCGTCATATAATGGCAGCAGTAGCCGCGTGCCAGAGGGAGTAAACCAAAGCGGCCGCCACTGCAATTTCTGACCACGGACCACCAATCACTGGCCTCTGCTTTTATGGAGCATGGCAAGTTGGGTGGATTCGGGCTATCATTCCCGCAGCAACCCGACCTGATTTTTGGAGGCATTTATGAGCGACGAAAAACGGCTGATAACGGCCGAGGATTTATATAAGTTTCAAGTTTTGTCTGGCGCGGAAATTTCGCCAGATGGGGAACACGTTGTATATATGGTGCAGCGGGTGGATCCCAAAACGGAGAAGAAGTACACCAACCTGTGGCTGGCGGCGACGGATGGCAGTGGCGCGCGCCAGTTTACATATGGCGACCAGAATGATGGCCAGCCCGTCTGGTCGCCTGATGGCCGCACTATTGCTTTCACATCCAACCGAGATGATGAAAAGCAGGCGCAGATTTATCTGATTCCCCTGGCGGGGGGCGAAGCGCGCAAATTGACTGACCTCAAAGGGTCGTTTAACAGCTACGAGTGGTCGCCCGATGGTCGCAAACTGCTGTTGACCTTCCGCAAGAAAGACCAGGAGGAGATAGATCGCGAGGCAGATCCGCAGAAGAAGGAGTTGGGAGCCGTGGCCCGCCACATCACCCGCGTCTTTTTCAAGGCGGACGGGATGGGGTATTTGCCCCAAGAGCGCTCGCATATCTGGACGGTGGACGTAGCCACAGGGGAAGCGGCGCAGTTGACCGATGGAGCCTATGACGAAGGGGATGCCGCCTGGTCGCCGGATGGGCAGCAGATTTTGTTTGTTTCTAATCGCAGCGAAGATCCTGATTTTGAGCTGGATGCGGATGAGTTGTATGTGATGCCGGCGTCTGGCGGCCCCTTCACCCAAATCGAAACCAACCACGTCTTCCAGAAATATATGCCTAGTTGGTCGCCTGACGGGCAGACTATCGCCTATCTTGGGCGGCGTTCCTCCGGCAACTGGTGGCAAAACACCTGCCTTTACGTTGTGCCTGCTGCCGGCGGCACGGCCCGCAATCTCACCGCGCACTTCGACGTGCACCTTTCCAGCGCCACCCTGGGCGACGTAGCCGCCCTGGCTATGCTGCGCCCCACCTGGTCGGCGGACAGCCAGACGATTTACTTCCAGGTCAGCCGCCATGGCAAACAGCCGCTCATGGCGCTGTTGCTGGCGGGTGACGAACCCCAACTGAGCACCGTGGTAGCCGGCGGGGCTGTGGGTAACTATAGCTTTGACCGGAACAACGACAAAGTTGCCTATTTCCAGACAGACATAACCGATCCCGGCCAGATTTGGGTGCGCCGCCTGCATGAGCAGTCGCTG
>CAZDSN010000865.1:0-1903 GCA_964507675.1 uncultured Ardenticatenaceae bacterium
CGGGCGCAGCGGAGGATGCAGCGGGCGCAGCGGAGGATGCAGCGGGCGCAGCGGATGCAGCGGGCGCAGCGGATGCAGCGGGCGCAGGCGCCTGCGGGCTTTGCCAGCGATGTTGCAGCGATTGGCCTACAGCGGCGGAGATGCCCTGATCTGTAAGAACCACGCTGCGTTGAATGAACGGGAGGTGTGCAGAAGACGATTTGTCCATGGCGCAATGGGTATCCTGTTGCAGGTTTAGAAACCAGGTTCTCTTTGCCGAGAAGTGACATAAAGACCTGGTTTCTGTTTTCGGAAGGCCGCGCTAGCGATTCAACCCTTTGCTGAAAGCGTCAATCTGGCGCAGTTTGTCGGCGTAGGCGCGCACGCGCTGTTTCAGGTCGCGCGTGACTTCATCAAGGGGCGTGCGGCCTTCGGGAACCGCCGTATAATAAGCAGCCAGGATGTCAATTGTTTGCTGCAAACCCAGGTGGGCCACCTGGCTTTCAACGCGCTCCATCATCTGGCGGATGAGCTCTTGCTGCCGTTCAAGAGCCTCCATAGCGTTAACCAGGCCGTTTCCCAGGCGCGTGGGACTCGCCAGAGGATCGGTGGGGCGATAGTAGAAGTAAGCCCCCTGGTTGAAGATGAATTCAAAAATGAAGCCCAGAGCGAATGCCAGGCGGCCCTGCCCGGCGTCCGTCATGAATTGGGGCAGAATGTATATGGGGTGATTGACGCGCTGCAGCGCCTGCTGGTAGCGGTCATACTGTTGTAAAGCGTTGGGGGGCGCGCCGGCCACAACCACCAGGGTGATCAGGCGGTAGGGATCGCTTGTGGAAACGAGGGTGGTTTCGCCTTTGAATTGGGTTTTGCCGGCATCATAAACCCCCATCACTTCCACGCGCGCCAGACCCGCCCCACCTTCGGGCAACCGCGCCCGATCAATACTCCAGGAAGGGGCTGCCAGCCGCAGCAACTGCTGGCAGCGGGCGCGAGGAGACATTTCGGCGGTGCGTTCCACAATCACGGCTTCAATGTCCAGATAAAGAATCGGCGCAAAAGGCTCCGACAAGGCAGCGCGCAGCCAGCGCGCCAGGGAAACAGCGTTCATCTGCGCCAGAGAGAGGGGATGCCAGCCATCTGGTTGGGCGGAAAAGTGGGTGAAGGCGCGCAGGTTAACCTGATCGGGCAAATGGCGGGCGTACAACTGGCGGACGTAGGTTTCATCCGCCAGACTTAGACGGGACACTCCGCCAACCTGCAACTGCTGTGTCTGCCGCTGGGCGTCGGCGCGCGTTTCGGCGGCAACGGCGGCCAGGCGATCAATTAAAAGCTGCGCCTGGCGCTCCAGTTCATGGAGGTGTTCTGCCAGTTCGCTCCAGATACGGCGCTGCGCCTGCAGCAAGCCGGCGTCTATCTGCCCCTCATAGAGATCGGCGGCAGCTTGAAAGTAATGGTCTAAAGCGCGCTGAATGCGGCCCGCGCGCCCCCAAGGCAGGCTGGCGGCAGCCTGCCCCAGAGCCATTTCTGCCTGCGCCAGGGCTACCTGACGTTGTTCCTGTTCACGGTTCAGATCACTGAGGCGGCGCTGGCTGTCTGCCAGACAGTCGTATAGTTGGGCGCAGGTCTGGCGCAGTAGATGGGGTAGATGGCGCAGGCTGGCGTCAGGCGCGAACAGGGCGGTGTTGAGCCAGGCTGTCCACTGCTCTTGTTGTTGGCGCTGCCAGGCCAGGCTGTTTTGTTCAATCTGGCGCAGGATGCCTTCTTCGACGCGGGCGTAGCCGAATTCACGGATATAGGCGGCCGCGGCGGCGGTGATTTCCGCCGCAGGTTTCTGACGCAGCCAGCCGGGCTGGCGCAGCTCCAGGCGCAGTTCGCCGCCTGTTTCCGGGTCATGCTTGAGTTGGGCGGGGGCTATGGCGGG
>CAZDSN010000866.1:0-1900 GCA_964507675.1 uncultured Ardenticatenaceae bacterium
CACCCCCACCCCGGCCCGCCCGCCACCCCCCCGCGCGATCATCAATCTATTTGACAACTCGTCGCTATTCCGAACTTTTCACCCATGGTAGCGGTTTTTGCCCGCTTTGCGGGCAATGGGTCGTTGCGTCACGATGGCAGCGGGTGTACTCCGGTTTTGCTGGGTCCGGAGTCGAGGCTTTAGCCGGTTCCCGGAACATGCTTGGGCAATCCTGTACTCAGTCTGGCGCGAAGATCAGTTCGTAGGTGACGTAGGCGGGCTTTTCCAGGGCGATGATGCGGTCTAGCAGGGAGCGGTAGGGGCGGGCGGGGGTGGGGACGGTGATCAGGAGGTGGTAGGGGATCGCCTGCCCCTTCTCTATGACGGCCTCATTGATTTCAAAGCCGGTCAGCCCGGTCGCCGTTTCCAGGAAACGGAGCAGCCCCTGGCGCGTGCCGCGCCACTGCGACAGATAAGCGGCGGCAGCCACTAACTCCCGCAGCCGTCCGGTGCCGGTGGAGAGGGCGTCTAAGGGCGCGGCGTTGGTTGTGGCTCCACTGGGTGTAGCTGCGCCGGATGCCGGCATATCGCGCAGCAGCGACGCCAGATCCACCCAGGTAGCCAGAAAAGCCACGAACTTATCAGGCGTGCGGCGGGGGTCAAAAAAGCGATCCAGCCCGTCCAGCACGCCCTCCGCCGGGGCATGTAGCTGCTCCATGACCGCCAGCAAAACGGTCAGGGGATTTCCCGGCGCAGCCGTGCGCTGAAATATTTCCGGCAGTAGTTGCAAAATCTCGCTTTGCTTCATCGTTTCGCTCTTGGAACCTGGTGAACCTGTTTGTAGACCATTACTTTAGGAGGCGCGCCGTCATGCAAAAGTCGTCAACTCAGCGGTTGCAAACGACTGGTTTTAATCTCCTGAAGTTTCAACTGGAGCCGTTCGTACTCTTCCTGTTGGTGTTGGTTCCGTTCGTACTGTTCATGGGCAAGATTATGGCGCTCAAGGGGATCATGCTTCAAGTCATACATCTCCCACTGGCTGGCGACCTGCCCATCGGCATCATAATATTCAGCCAGCTTGTACCGTCCCTCGCGGATGCTGACAATATGATTGGGCGGTTGGGGATAAGGCCCTTGCGGTTGGCCCGACTGATAATCGTCGTAGGTAAAGACGATATACTCTTGCACCTCTCGATCCGACGGGTCAAGCACCAAACTTGAGTAATCAACCCCCTGCCAGGGCGCGCACGCTGCGGCTGGCGCCCCAAACAAAGCCGCCAATGTGGGTAAAAGATCCACGTGAGAAACCAACGCGCTGGACGTGTGTGGGCGCTTATACAGCTCGGGGTTGGAATAGATCAGCGGCACGCGCATCACTTCCTCATAAAAGAGGAAGTTCTTCTGCCGCTGCCCACCATGGGTCAGACCCATTTCGCCATGATCCGCCGTGCGAATAATAAGCGTATCCTGGATCAGACCTTTTTCTTCCAGTTTATCCAACACTTCAACCAGGTAGTTGTCAGAAGACTTTATCAAATTGCCATAAAAGTTGAGGTAGTTGCGTTTCATTTCAGGCGTTGAGAGCCGCCCCATAGCCTGAGCCAGAGCCAGAACCTGCATCTGTACGGTGGGTTTCGTGGCGATATCCTCATCAACCGTGGCTGGAATTTCGATGTCGCCAGCCAGCCAGGAATCGTCATAACCAGCATCCACATAGGTGTTGGGATAAAAGAGAACGTCGTGTGGGTTTACCAGGGAAATCACCATAAAGAAAGGCTGCTGCCCGGTCGCCGCCGAATCAGGGTAGGCAAGAACCCCTTCCTGCCCGCCTTGCCAGTCGCCATTATCGTACATGAATCGCCCATCATTATCTGGATCGCCGCCCCCAGCCTGGTCAAGATTCTGATTGGCCCCGGCATCC
>CAZDSN010000867.1:0-1894 GCA_964507675.1 uncultured Ardenticatenaceae bacterium
TCTTTTTGTCCTATCACCATGTTGGAGGGAAATAAAATGCGTTTCAAATCAACCCGAGTCTTCTCAAGAGAAAATGGTATAATCTTTGCCTTTCTTCTCCTCATCCTGTCTATCTTCATCCTGTCAACCTCAAATGCTGCCGCCCGCGCTCCAGAATCAACGCGACTGACGGCCCCCCTCGTCTCCATTCAATCAACCAGCCCCCTGGTCATTAACGAAATTGATTACGACCAACCCAGCACTGACGCCGCCGAATACATTGAACTCAAAAACGTCAGCGGCGCGGCATTGGACCTTGATCTGTATCAGGTAGAATTGGTCAATGCCTCTGGCCCCGTCGTGTATCTGGTGGTTGATTTGCCGGCATTCTCTCTCCCCAATGGCGACTACTATGTCATCTGCGCCAACACGGCCACTGTTCTCAACTGCGACCTGGACATCTCGCCAGACACTAACCTGATCCAGAACGGCGCCCCGGATGCTATCGCCATCACCCTGGGCGGCAGCGTCATTGAAACCGTGAGCTATGAAGGCGACACGGCCGCGCCCTACACAGAAGGATCAGGTGTTGGCCTGATTGACAGCGGTGTAGACATCAACGGTGGCATTTCTCGCTTCCCCGACGGCACAGACAGCGACCAGAACAATATTGACCTCAGCTTCCGCTGCAATACCCCTGGCGCCGCTAACACTGCCGACAACGCCTTCTGCGATGGCACGCCCACGCCTACCAACACACCCGATGGCAGTACGCCTACGCCTACAGCCACTCCTTCTATCACCCCTACCCCCACCGCGACCCCGGCCGGCCCCACACCTACTCCCATTCAGGCGGGCTCGCCGCTGGTGATCAATGAAGTTGATTATGATCAGTCGGGCACGGATATGGCTGAGTTCGTGGAGCTAAAGAATGTCAGCGGCAGCGCCGTTGACTTGTCTGAATACACTGTGGAATTGGTAAATGGTTTTGATGGGCTGCCTTATTTGACGTATGCCATGCCGGCATTTTCCCTACCTGCCGGCGATTATTACGTCATTTGCGCCGACGCCACCATGGTCGCCAACTGTAACCTCGACGTAACCCCAGACACCAACCTGATCCAGAACGGCGCGCCAGATGCCGTGGCCATTCGCTGGCTGAACAACAACCAAGTCTTCGATACCGTCAGCTATGAAGGTGACACAGCCGCCCCTTACACCGAAGGTTCCGGCATTGGCCTGGAAGACAACTCCGCCCTCCCCCTGCTGGGCATCTCTCGTTTCCCTGATGGGGCAGATACCCACCAAAACAACGTAGACCTCAGCCCGCGTTGTACTACTCCAGGTGGGGCTAACACAGCAGAGAACACCAACTGTGACGGATCCGCCACACCTACCCCCACGCCCACCAACACGCCTGAGCCCACACCCACCAGCACACCTGCCCCAGCTACTGCCCGCATCTATCTCAGTTCGGACACTGCCGGCACAATTGGCCCGCTAACCTTCGGCACGGAAGACGTCATCCTGTTCGATCAGGGCGGGGGCTTCTGGGCCATGCTGTTTGATGGCTCTGACGTTGGTCTGGCTAACACCGCCCGCATTGACGCGCTGATCTTCCTCGCCAGCGGTCGCCTGATCATGAGCTTCGCGGATACAACTACCATCCCCAATATTGGCCCTATCGCCAGCGCCGACCTGGTTCTGTTCGTCCCCACATCCCTGGGCAACAACACCGCCGGCGCCTTCGCTTTTATCTTTGATGGTTCCGACGTGGGCCTGGATACTGCTGGTGAAAACGTAGACGCCTTAGCCCTGGCGCCCTCTGGGGCCCTGCTCATCAGCACAACGGATAGCTTCGCCGTCACCGGCGGGGTCACAGGTGAGGACGAAGATTTGATCGCCTTCATCCCCA
>CAZDSN010000868.1:0-1883 GCA_964507675.1 uncultured Ardenticatenaceae bacterium
GTTTTCCCATTTGATATTTGGACTGGCATCCTTGTTAGTTCTGACCATCTGCGGCCGCAGCGCTGACCTGCCCGACGCGGGGGGAGTAGAACCCTTGATTGCTACTGCCGGCAGTCCGACTGTCCCGGCAAATACCCCCACCGCAACCGGCGGTGCAGAAAACGCAGACAGCGGCATCCGCACCCTCACTATCCTGTACACCAACGATGAACATGGCTGGATGGAAGGCATGGAGCCTGGCGAAGGTGCGGCCAATTTACTCACCCTCTGGCGCGAAAAAGAAGGATACCAGCCAGATACCGGCTTTCTGATCCTCAGCGGCGGCGACATGTGGACAGGCCCGGCCATCTCAACCTGGTTTCAGGGAGAAAGTATGGCCGAGGTTATGAATATGATCCCCTACACCGCTGCCGCCGCCGGCAACCACGAGTTTGATTTTGGGCTGGCAGCTTTGCAGCGGCGCGCCGCAGCGTCCGCTTTCCCCTTCCTTAGCGCCAATATCCACGACAAAGAGACCGGACAGACACCGCAGGATGCCGGCATCCAACCCTACACCCTGATCACCGTCAACGACGTCCGCGTGGGCATTATTGGTCTGACCACCACCAGCACCCCCGTCACCACCAACCCCGTTAACGTCAGCCGCTTCCTGTTCCAGGATTACGAGCAGACGCTGCGCCAGGTCGTGCCCGAAGTCAGAGACGCTGGGGCGGACCTGATCGTTGTGCCTGCCCACATTTGCCAGGGAGAATTAGAATCCCTTGCGCTTCAGGTGGGTGACCTGGGGATTGCCTTAATGGGAGGCGGGCATTGCAATGAACTCTTCGCTCGAGAAGTTAACAGCATTGTCCTGTTGGCAGGCGGCTATCATCTAACCAGCTACGCCCGCGCCACTTTGCGCTTCGACGCAGCCGCCGGCGAGGTCATCAACAGCGAGTTCGGCGTCGCTATGAATCAGGGAGCCGCGCCAGATGCGGCTGTGCAGGGCATCGTTGACCGCTGGCGCGACGAAGCCGACGCTGAATTAAATCAGACAATTGGCTACAGCCAGGCCGGCATTCCCCGCCGCAGCCCCCTCATGGAATCCTTGATCACCGAAACCTGGCTGCTCAGCTATCCCACCGCCGACGCAGCCATCACCAATCGCGGCGGCATCCGCGCCGACATTCCCCCAGGCGATTTAACCCTGGCGGACATTATAGGCGTGCTGCCTTTCGATAATGTGCTGGTAGAACTGCAAATCAGCGGCAGCCAACTTATGCAGTTGCTCTCCCAAAGCCAGTTGACCTTTGGCGGCCTGCGCGCCCATCTGGGCGGCTGGATTGTCGCCAGAACCGGGGAGCGACTGGACCCCGCAGCCAGTTACCACGTTCTGGTGACGGATTTCCTCTATGCTGGCGGGGATGGGTTGGATGAACTGGCTCGTTTTGATCCCCAGGGGTACAACACCGCCGTGGATTGGCGGCAGCCCATCATTGATTGGGTAATGTCCCAGGCTTCCACGGCTGAGCAGCCCATAGACGAGGCCCTGTCCGCCCTGACCGAATAGCGCCGTTCGGTCATTGCTATCTTGTTAGCCCTTGTGCTAAACTTCTGCCTGTCTCCGTTGGATGTCGTGCATAATGAGATGCTAGTTTGGAGGGTTGCGCATGGATAGCAGTAGCAGCAGCAAATGGGCAGATGTGCTTAAGTTTATGGTCCTGATAGTCATCATGGCCGGCGTCGTTCTGGTCATGTCGGTAGTGCGCCCGCTGGTGTTTGGGCAGATTGTGCCGGCAGTTGTCGGCGATTTTCTCACCCCCATCCCCACCGTCGAGACCACAGAGCCGCTGCCCACGCCCACTGTCGTAGTCACGGAAATGCCGGCAGCCACCGCCACGCCT
>CAZDSN010000869.1:0-1879 GCA_964507675.1 uncultured Ardenticatenaceae bacterium
AAAGTGGGCATGGTGGGGGATGGGATTAACGACGCGCCCGCCCTGGCGCAGGCGGACGTGGGCATGGCCATTGGCACAGGCACGGACGTGGCTATGGAAACGGCGGACGTAACCTTAATGCGCGGGGATTTACGCAGTGTGCCGCAGGCAATTCATTTGTCGCAGGCCACGATGCGCAATATTAAGCAGAATCTGGCGTGGGCGTTTGGGTATAACATTGCCCTGATTCCCATAGCTGCCGGCATTCTGGCTCCCTTCTCCGGGGCGCCCGAGTTTTTGCGCCAACTACACCCTATTCTGGCGGCGGCGGCCATGGCCTTCTCCAGCATCAGCGTTGTCTCCAATGCCCTGCGTTTACGGCGTGTCAAATTATAAGCAAACTTATACAATACACGCATGATTAGATTCCAGCGCAGCGTTAGACCCCGAAATGGAAAGATTCCAGAAGCAGTCGCCTGGGCCAAAGAAGTGGCGCAATACCTCAACGACCGGTATGGCATCGGCCAGGTTGAGGTCTATACGCAGCGATTTGGGGCCGTGGGCACCATTCATTGGGTGATGGACTTTCGGGATCTGGCGGCGCTAGACGCCCTGTCGCGCCAACTACGACAAGATGACGCTTATACAGCGCTGATCAAACGGGGGGATTGCCTGACGGTTGACGGCACGGCCCACGACATGGTGTTGACGTTAATGTAGCCATCGCCTATCATCTCAATTGGGGCAAAGCGCCTGGCATCTGGACAGTTGCCTGCCCTATTACCTGTGGTTCCCAAAATAATCGGCTGGATACGCGCCCGTGCGGGGGGAGTCGTCGGCTACGGCCAACGTCAACACCGGATCGCCGGTATTGTAATAAATGCCGTGGGCGCGGCCCATCACGAACCCCTTTTGCTGGACGCGCAGAACGCCTTCCCCCAGGGGGCGTCCCCAGACATCGCGCACTTCGGCCACGGGCTGGCCGGCTGCCAGCATCTCCCCGGCCTGCACCAGATGCAGCAGGACGCAGGGTTCGGCGGCGCGCAGCGCGCGGGAGCGGTGTACCGGATAACCCGGATCAATCACCGGAATGCCGGCAATCACCTCCATGTCGCCCGGCAACATGCCGGCCCAGCGCATCACGTTACGCGTACCCGCCAGGCTGGCGCGCACAATGGCTGGATCAGGCACGCGATCCGTACCTAACTCAACCGTCAGCGCCGGGATGCGCGCCACTAACAACGCCGCGCCTGACGTAGAGCGGTGTAAATCCTCGTCAATGTAATGTTCCGCAGGATACTCATTGATAATGGTATGCCCATAGGCCTGCAGCATCCCCTCCAGGCGCCCAGACAGGGCTGTAGCTTCGGCCTGGTTGGCCGCCGCATTTTCATCCGCCCGGTAAAGGACACGGTCGCGAAAAGCGAAAGAGATGGACCCAATGGAAAAGTTGTGGTAGTCAATCAGGAAATTGGCCGTCTCCTGAATGACGGCAAACAGCCGTTCGTAAGCCAGTTCAATGGCTGTGGGAGACGCTTTTTCTAGATTGGTTGCCGGTCGCCTGGGGCGGCCATCAGGCCACAGGCGGTTAGGGTTCTTCGGCGCATGATACGGGACGTAGCTCATGGTGCGCAGGCCGGCAGGGCTGAGCGCAGGAATGATGACGAGGGTGCCTTTCAACTGAGCCACCAATTCGGGCGTGATGAGCTGATAGAGGATGGTGGGGCCTGTGTGTTCATTGCCGTGAATGCCGGCAGTTAACCACATGCAAGGCCCCTCTTCCACACCCTGCACAATAATGACCGGAAAAAATTCCATGTGTCCGGTGGGGTGGCGAAAGGCGTCGAATTGACCGTATTGAATGGCGCCAGGTTGGGAAACAGCAGTTCCCACAGTAATG
>CAZDSN010000870.1:0-1876 GCA_964507675.1 uncultured Ardenticatenaceae bacterium
CACTCTGTAAGAAGACCATCAAAGTCTAATGCCCATAGATTGCCAGCATTGTCAAAACTTAAAGAACGTGCCCGTATCTCTGGTTTTTCGACGTCGATCTCAAACAGACTTTGAAGCTCGATCAGGTGCAATTTATTCTCTATGACGGCGGCTAATATTTGGGCTTCGCGATTCAGTGCAATAACTCGTGACATACCATGTTGAGACAAAAGATTTGTTACTGTGTCTGATCCGGAATTCCACATGAACAGAGCGGCGTCTCCTCTTTCTTGATTAGGATGAGGATAAGCACCCGCGCCAACGATGAGTTGTTCCTCGTTGCCCAGAAACGTAACACTTGCCATTGCCATTTCTCTCATCTGAGCGACTAATGCGCCCGTTTTCATATCAAAAATACCAATTCCATACTCTCGGGTATCTTCGCTGGGGGAAACGGCCGTCACTCTTGTTCCATTTGGCGAAAAGGCTAAATCCGATATAGGACCCCAAAAAGAAAACTGCTGAACTAGCTCCCCACTGGTTACATCCCACACCCATATAATCTGTTCAGTTCCGGCTACTGCTAACCATTGACTATCGGGCGAGAATGCCATAGCCGTATATGTTTCGGCGGCAATGCCCGGTGTTCTTTGTAACAGGCGGTCAGGCTCTCCAGTTATAAAATCATAAAGCTTAATTTCTTCCCATCTAACTTTATTTACGCCATCAGAGCCAATCTCCTGATTTACGCTAATGACAGCAAGCCACCTCTCGTCTGGCGATATAGCTATTCTTTCACCCCAGTCATCATAAATCCGTGCTCCGCCAATGTTGAAGGTGCGTTCTATTTTCAAGCCAGGTATCGGTGTGATTTCTGGCGTTGCTGTCATAGTCAGAGTCAGTTCAATGGTAGCTGGCGATGATTCGCTTGTTGCTTCTGCAAGTGTCGGAGTCGAACTGGGTTGTGGAGGTGACGTGGGCACAATCGTTGCTCTACCTACTCCGCTTTGGTCGGTTTGTGTGGGAAGCAACACTCCTTCAACATGATCCTGGCCGCCCGATATGCTGTCCTCTGCACGACATCCGATAACGAGAGTGATCAGATAAATGATCAGCCCTAACAGGACTACGTGAACTATCTTTTTATTTCGGAGCATTTTTTTGTTTCCCCTTTGTTTTGATCCCTACTCCACCACCTCCGCTAACAAATCATCCAGAAACACATCCGCGTCCCATACTTGATCTTTCCAGCCAGGCAGCAGCTGATCCAGCATGACGGCCTGAGCCATGCCGCTGTAGTAAAAACGGCCGTCCCCCACGTCATCCGCCATACGCCCAATCTGGCCCACTTCCTGGTTCCAGCGCTTGTCGAAGGTGGCATAGCCAGAAAAATCGCCATCGTCTTGCAAAGCAGCGACCGGCGTGTAAGTGTCGTCCAGAGCGGCTTGCTGCCAGAGCTCCAGCTCCACGTAGCGGGCCAAGCCTTCCACCCATTCGCGCTGCTGCTCGTACCGGATCAGTTCGTCGCTCAGACCCGCTGCCGCTCGGCGTTGGGCGCGTTGCGCCAGGAACTGCCGGGCCAGTTCCGCCATCGCCTCGTCCGAATCGGCCTGAACTGCTTCGGCCAGAATGTCCAGTTCCGTTTGCCACGCTGCCTGGAATGATGCATCGTCCCAGGGGTAGCCAGATTCACCAGCTGGCGCACCGTTTTCGGCCGCAGCCAGTTTTTCTGGCGCGAGCGAACCCTGGTAGGCATGGAACGATTCGTGCGCCAGCAGGGAAATGTACCCGTCGCTGCCGCGAATAAACAAGGTGTTCAGCAGGCCGTAGGGAATGACGGGTGCTAAAAAGGAGGGCAAATCGCTGCGGAACTGGTCTGCCAGGCTAATTTCCATCC
>CAZDSN010000871.1:0-1876 GCA_964507675.1 uncultured Ardenticatenaceae bacterium
AAGAGGACAGAAGGATGAAGGAAGAGGGAAGAGGGATGGTGGTTTGGACGTTGGTGCAGGATGGGTTTTGGGCGGGGGTGGCGGCGGTGGGGTTTGCCATGCTGTTTAGCGTGCCGCGGCGGGATTTGCCGGGCGCGTTTTTGACGGGGGCGGCCGGATACAGCGCGCGAGCGCTGCTGCTGCAATGGGGGGTCTCGTTGGAAGGAGCGACGTTGGTTGGGGCGGCGGTTGTGGGGGTGTTGGGCAATGTGCTGGCGCAGCGGTTGCACAAGCCCACCTTTGTGTTTACGGTGCCGGGGGTGATTCCCATGGTGCCGGGGGTGTTTGCTTTCCAGATGATGATGGGGATTTTGCGGGTAACGGCGGCGGCGGGGGGACAAGAGGGTGGGGTGCTGGTGGATGCCGGCATCAACGCCATCCACACCGCCCTTCTCCTCGGCGCCCTGGCCCTGGGCATCTCCATCCCCCGCCTCCTCTTCCGCCACTCCCGCCCTGTCGTTTAAGCCAAAACGCCAGGGATTCTGGTCAAACAGGAGCGCTGTCATGGCTGTATAGCCAGCATCAGGCGTTCGCGGTTAGTGGCAAACCGGAGGCAGGTTGGACGAATGGGAGACACCAGCATACAATAGAATATGAGGTAGAAAAGTAACGTGTCGTATAATCATACCACTGGTCAAAGTAATTGGTCCCTATGAATTTCGGTTTTACAGTCGGGGCGAGATTAACGAGCCGCCGCACATTCATGTCCGTCGCGGGCGGCTAGAGGCTAAGTTTTGGTTAACGCCAGTCGTTCGATTGGCGCGCTGGCCGTTATCAGTCACATGAACTTAACAATATCTTTCGTCTTGTAGTCGCTAATCAGCAAGAATTTATTGAGGCGTGGTATGCACACTTTAAGTGAATTGTACTTAGGGAGTGATCCGACAGAGGTCCAAGTAGACAATAACCAGTTAGTGGTAACGCTGGCGGACGGACGCGCCATACCCATTCCACTGCAATTGATCAGCCAGTTGGATCAAGGCGACCTGCTACCAACCGAAGCCCAGGTGTTGATTTTACGTCACCCACCTCAGGTTGATCACGTTCATGTGACCGAGAGCGCCTTGAATGTTTATCTCAAAGATGGTCGCCTGTTATCCTGCCCGTTGGCGTGGTTTCCTCGTTTGCTGCATGGAACGCCAGCGGAACGAAATCATTATGAACTCAGCGGCGATGACGATGTCATACACTGGCCCCAACTAGATGAGGACATTGAACTCACCCGGTTGTTTGAGGGCAGCAGAAGCGTTGAAGGGGAGAACTCGCTGCGAAATTGGCTGCTATCGCGCCGTGAAGGAGCCAGTATCGTTGCCTCCTGAGCTTTTGCTCTGTTCGGCTACTTGACAATTTCCCCCTGGATTGAGTATCATCATCTCAGCATGACGAAACAGGCAGCTCCCTCCTCTTGGAATATGATGCGCGTGGACCACACAACGTCCATGCGTCTCGCTGCCTGAACCGTCTGCACACGCTCCACACGCCAAAGGCCGCCCGCATGGGCGGCTTTTTTTTTGTAACAGACAACAGGCAATGGAAAATAGCGAATGGAAGGTGGGTATGAACGATGCTGCGCCGTGGACGATTACGACGGCTATTCCTTATGTCAATGCTCGCCCACATTTGGGCTTTGCTCTGGAAATTGTGCTCACCGATGCCCTGGCGCGGTTTCAGCGGCTGCGGGGGCGGGATGTCTGGTTTTTGACGGGCACAGATGAGAACAGCTTGAAGAACGTGCAGGCTGCCGCCGCCGAGGGCATCTCTACGCAGGCGTTGGTAGACCGCAATGCCGCCGCTTTTTACCAACTCGGCCAGGCTCTTAATCTTTCCTTCGACGACT
>CAZDSN010000872.1:0-1864 GCA_964507675.1 uncultured Ardenticatenaceae bacterium
ACAAATGCTGCCCCAGGCACACAAGAACGGGAACTAATTTGTGGATGGGTCCTAATCCATCTGCTCGCCAATCTCAAAAACGTTGCCCGGTGTATGAATGTTCCCTTAATGTTGACTTTTTATGACACAGTCGCAGGCAAAAGCCTGCGCCTTAACGGAACTCAATTGCGTATTGTTCAATGTATAAGTCTGGTCGCTGCTGCTGGATCCAGCCTACTGATTTTTCCAGCAGGCTATGCAGGTAAGCAGCGTCCGTTCCCACAGTTACCAGGCAAATGGCGGCTGTTTGCCACACATCCTGGTGATCTACTTCGGCCACAGCCACGTTAAACTGCTGCGGCAGGCGTTTGAGCAAAGATTTGACGATCTGGCGCTTGTCTTTGATCGAGTAAACGCCATAGAGTTGAAGTTTGAGAACACAGGTGGCAACCAGCATGAGGGTTATTGTGCCTTACTGTCCGGCGAAAAACAACTCCCCGGCATCACCCTGGGCCAGAGCAGCATAGGGTATAAGGATAGGTCAGAAACGATGAAAGAAACCAATGTAGAACCCGTGGAAAACAGTCGCCCGCAGCCTGGTTTGCTGCGACGGTTGATGTATATTGTCCTGATTTTATTCCTGATTGCCGGCATTGCCGCCAGCAGCCTGGTTATCTTTTCTGTTTCCGCCGCCACCCGCGCCGCCAAAACTGTCACCCAACCCCTGTCTGACCTGGTAAAACAGTTGGCCGAAGAGGCGACGCCCGTCATTTTACCTGACCCCGTTACCATCGTGCGCGAGATCAACCGGCTGAACCAGTTGGAAACAGCCTCCTATTCCCTGCAAAAAATTGTGACGGCGCAGCGGAATCAGGAAGTGTTGTGGGGCGCGTTGGGGGAAAGTCTCATCTTTGTGGCTGTGGGGGATGTCATTGCCGGCATTGACCTGAGCCAACTACAAGTGCAAGACCTGCAAATCGTTGACCCGGAAACCGTCATGGTGCATTTACCCGATGCCCAGGTGCTGCATTACAGCCTGGACAATACCCAATCCTACGTGGCCGACCGGGATAAGGGCTTATTTGCCCAGGTAGACTCCCAACTGGAAACCCAGGTGCGGCAGGAAGCGGAAAAACAGATATTGGAGGAGGCGTTGGCTGCCGGCATCTTGCAGGAAGCCAACGAAAACGCGCGCACCAACATGGAATCCTTCCTAAACAAGCTGGGATTCGACAACGTCGTCTTCACCGAAGGCCCGCCGCCGCCGGCGCCCCCCTACGAACAGGACTTGCCCAAGGGCACTATTTTGACCACCCCAACCCCATAGGTTACTGGTCTGTGTAGGGCGTCTGGCAGTTTTCCATCGGTTCAATGACGATGGGCGTATTGATGTCCAGGATGTTCAGATCCACTTCAAACGCACCCGTCGTCAGCACCATGGGGTCCAGGAAAGATGCAGAGCCGCGCCCCTTCATTGTTAACTTGATCAGATAGCCGCTGTCCGCCGCTATGTAGAGGTGCCCTTCCAGCGATTCAACGCTGTCACTGTTCTCTACGTCCTTTTCATCAAAGACATAATGGCGCGCCAGAACCCCGTTGACCGTTTCATCTGGCGTAACCCGTTCGGCGGAACTCAGCGTGCTCAGGATTTGGTCTGGCGTCGGCAATCCCTGCGTCGGGCTGCCCAGTTCGCCCATACCCTCTTGCGTTTCCTGCATACAACCCAACTGCGGCAGATTGATATAAATATCGTTCCCGATCTCCACAAATTCCATACTGTTCAGTTCCGCCACGGATTGGGTGCCTTCCAGACTGAAAACAGTCCGTCTGGCTGGCGGCTCTTTCACGACGGACATCTCTACATCTACCCCTTGCGCATCACCCA
>CAZDSN010000873.1:0-1860 GCA_964507675.1 uncultured Ardenticatenaceae bacterium
GACAAGTGACCGGGTTCTGTGAAAAACGGGAAGTTATTCTTAGACGGTCACTTAGACTGATACCTCGCGGAAATACGCCGTTAATTCTGGCAAATTGACGCCGGCGACGGCCAGGCGGACACGGGTGTTCAGAGGCAAATCGTGACGCAAATACACCTGGCTTTCCCATGCCAGTTCTGGAATGAGCAGCGTGTTGCGCGCGCCGTTTTTTTCTACTACCACGCTTTCTCCTTCCCAATCGGGATGTTGCTGGAAATAGACCAGCGTCCAATGCTGGTTAGACAGCCGCTCCACCTGCCGCACGCTGCCGCTGATGGCTTCCGCGGCCCCCACGCGCGCCATCAACCCTGCCATATCTAAAATGGGTTCGCCACGCAGGTAGGCGCGCAGTTGCTGGTGCGTCACCAGGTCCAGGTAGCGGCGCAGCGGGCTGGTGGCCTGCACATAGGCGGACAAACCCAGGCCGGCATGAGCCGCCGGGGCGCTTTGTCGTTGGCTGCGCTTCATGCTGCGGCGCAGGGCAAACATGCCGGCAATGCCCGGCAGCCGTTCTACCTCGTTGGGCGCGTCCTGGGCGCTGTAGGGCAGGGGGATCCCTCGTTCCTGGGCAAAGTGGGCCACAGCCACGCCGGCCATCAACATCGCTTCCCGCACCAGATCGCGGCTGCGCAGCGGCGGCAGCGGCGTAATGACCACGCTGCCTGATGCCGAGTCCACCCGGATTTTCACTTCCGGCAGGTCAATCTCCACGGCGCCGGCTGCCTGTCGCTGCTCGTAGAAACGGCGCGTCAACTGCCAGATGCCGGCAAACGGCGCATCTTCCAACCGCTCCTCAATTTCCGCATACGTGCAGCGTGTCACCCGCACCCAACTGGGCGCAATTTCCACGTGGGCGATCTGGCCGGCGGCATCAAAATCCAGGCCAAAGGACAAGGCGGGCGATACCTCGTTTAACCCCAGTCCAAGTTGGCTGGTGGCTGCTGGCGGTAGGATGGCGATTGTCCCTTCGGGCAAATACAGGTTGGCCCCCCGCGCCTGCGCTTCCCGATCGGCGGAGCTGTCCGGCGTTACCAGGGCGGCGGCGTCGGCCACATGCACCCACAGCCGCTCCCCATCCAGGCTGAGGGCGTCGTCGGGGTCGGCGCTGCCGGCATCGTCAATGGCATATGCCGCCAGATGAGTCAAATCCAGCCGCGCTTCTTCCGCCAGCGGCGGCAGCGGCGCGGCTGACGATGCCAGTTCCAGTTGGAACCGCTGCGGATACGGGTTGACGGTTTCATCCCAATAGCCTACGCGCAGCAGCAGCGCGTGCGCGTTTTCGCGCGTCTCCGCCTGCCCCAGATCGCGCAGCACGCGGCTTTGCTCCCGCCGCTCCAGCGCCAGCTCCACCACATCCTGCAAATAACGTTCATCGGCGGAGACTGTTTCGCCGGCGGCGGCGCGCCGCGCAAACGCCTCCCAGGCCGTCTTCTCTGCCTCTTTGGCGGCGCGGGCGGCTTTCGTCTCCGCCACTTCAGCGGCCGTGCACGCCTGAATCTCCTCTGGCGTGCCTTTGAAATAGAGGCCGTCTTGCAGCAGTTCCCAGATGGCCCAGGCGGTGGCCGGCGTAAAATCGCCGTAAATCAACTCTGCCAGTTCGGCCAGGGAGGTGGTCTGGCCGGCCAGCAGTTCCCAGGCCGTCATGGCCTCTGCCGGCGCGCCCTGCCCTGCTTTCAGGTGGCTCAGGCTGGCCAGCGGGCCGGGATGCAGCAGGATCACGTCTTTGGGGCGGACGCTGGCTGTATCTCCCCCGTCAACGGCGATTTCCAATTTCTTCCCCACCTGGCGCACCAGCGCCGGGCGGTTTTTGTAGATAACCAG
>CAZDSN010000874.1:0-1857 GCA_964507675.1 uncultured Ardenticatenaceae bacterium
TGTTTTTTGGGGGGAGGCGGGGTGGGAGCGGGCGGTCATGTGGGTTATGCCTGGGGCGTGGGGGTAGCGGCGGCTTCCAGGTCCATACCGCTCGGCAGTTCTTTGATCCCCTGGTGGGGGAGTTGGGCCAACTGCGCCAGGCGGCGGCGAGCCAGCGGCAGGGTGGCGGCGTGATAGAGCATGGCGGCGGTCTGGCGCAGGTGGCGGAGGCGCAACTGGCCGGGCTGCTGGCGCAGTTGGCTCAAACTGCGCCATGTCTTGCGTGAGCGGTACTCCTTGTGCAAAACGGTGTGCAATTGGCGGTAGAATTCGGTAGCAAAGGGGCCAGCATACAGCATTTCCAGGTCATGGGAATCCACCCAGTTTTGCTTATGGCCTAACTCGCCTTTGACACGTTCGTGGAAGCTGGTACCTGGCAGCGGGTAGGAGACGGACATGCCGATGTCGTCTGGCTGGCAGTCGCGCACCATTTGCAGCGTCAGCTCAATATCCTGGCGAGTTTCGCCCGGGTAGCCAAACTGTAAGAAAAAGCCTATCTTAAAACCAGCCTGGTGGACGCGGGCGCTGGCCTCATAAATCTGTTCCACCGTGGTGCCCTTTTCCATAGCGTTCAGGATTTTTTGGGAACCGGATTCGGCGCCAATCCAGACAATGTCGCAGCCCGCCTGCGCCAGGGCGTTAACGGTATCCCCGCGCAGCAGCAGGTCGGCGCGGCTGAGACATTTGAAAGGGGTGCGGGCGTCAGTGGCGGATACCAGCGTCCCAAATTGTTCTAGCCAGCCTGGTTTCAGCCCTAGAATGTCGTCGGCGAACCAGATGAAGTCGGGTTGGTGCGTTTGTTGGAGCCATTTCAGTTCAGCGGCCACATTTTGCGGGCTGCGACTGTGATAGCGCTGTCCCCAAATAGGCTTGGCGCACCAGTTGCAATGGTACGGGCAGCCGCGGGTGGTGACCATGTTCATGGCGTAGTAGCTGTGCCGTTCTAACCAGATGGCGCGATAGCGGGGCACATCTACCAGGTCCCAGGCCGGGAAGGGCAGGTCGTCCAGCGCTTTCATATCCGGGCGGCGCGGGTTTTGGTGGAATACGCCATTTTCACCGTAAGCCAGCCCGGGAATTTGGGCCAATGGCCTGTCGCCAGAGCCGCCCAGGTTGTCCAACAGTTCGGCCAGCGTTAACTCCCCTTCGCCTATCAGAATAAAATTTGCACCTTGCTGCCAGTAGGCGGCAGCGTGATCGGTGGCGTCTGAGCCGCAGACGATGACGGGGATGCCGCGCTGCCGGGCCATGCCAATCATGGTAAAGGCGGCCTGCCTCATGCGCAGCAGGCACATTTTGGAGAGGTAGTTGAAGTTGTCTTCGTAGAGGATAGCGTAGTCAGGTTTTTCCCGATCGAGAGCGGCGGCCCACTCTGCTTCGGATTCAGCCAGCATGGCGTCGAAGAGGGCGACGTGGTAGCCGCGCTGGCGCATAAAGCTGGCGGCGTACAACGTGCCTAAGGGCGGGTAGGGCTGCATGGCGGCCCACAGTTTGGGGTCAAAGCGAAGATAATAGGCCTGGCCGAAAAGTAAGCGAGTCATGTTTTGTTATTGAGCCGCTGGCGGTAGGCGGCCATGATGCGTTGGCTGTGGTCGTGAAAGTGACCTTTGCACCAATCGGCAGTGAAGTTGGCTTCGGTGTGTTGATCGGTAAGCTGGCGAAAGCGGCGGATTTTGCGCTGCATTTCCCATTTTTCCAGGGCGCTGCCGGCAGGGGTACGCAGGACGCTTTCGATGAGCCGGGGAAGCCGGCCCGGCGACGTGGTTGGGGGGATAGGGTATAGATTATGTGGCAGCCCGGCAGCATTAGGCAGGAAAT
>CAZDSN010000875.1:0-1852 GCA_964507675.1 uncultured Ardenticatenaceae bacterium
TACGATTACGAACACGATTACGATTACGAATACGATTGGGATTGGGAGGGAGGGCGCTATTTTCTATTCCTTTTAATTTCAGGTAAAATAGGCTCAGTCGCGGCGTGTGTTTTCACGGCAAGTTCCAGGAGAGAAAATGTCCAGATTACCCTTGCTGAAACAAGTACCCCTTTTTGCGGCGTTGACTGATTCTGAACTGGCGTTGGTAGAAGACCTGTGCACCCCTCAAGAAGCCGCCCCCGGCGCAATTATCGTGCGGCAAAACACGACAGGCAGTGAGATGTATATTCTGGCCAGCGGGGCGGTGGAAGTTTATATTGAGGGGCTTCATGACAAGATCAAGCGACCCTTGATTGTGCTGGGCAAGGGCCAGGTCGTGGGCGAAATGGCCCTGATTGACGCGGGCTATCGCTCAGCCTCCGTGCGGGCAACCCAGGAGGGCTGCGTTTATTATGCCATTGAACGAGATAGTTTCGAGGCGTTATGCCGTTCCCATCTGCGCATCGGTTATATTGTTATGCGCAACCTGGCCGTGGATATGGCCTTCAAGCTGCGCCACCGCAATTTGACGGAAATGTAGGGTTTTATATGAGTGGATCGGTCTATTACAAGGTAAGTTACGTCGTTATTGGGAAAGAACATCCTGGGGCCATTATCAGCACAGACGAGCAGCCGCGGGTGGGGGACGACGTGGTTTTCGATGGCAAAGTGTTCCGGGTTTTAGAAGTGGTGGAACTGATGCCGCCGTTAGGCGATTTTGGTTTTCTGCATGCCACCTGTAAGTATCTGCGCGAGCAGAAAAAATAGTCAGGCGGCGGTAATGGCTGCCTGGGCTAATCGGGCAGCTTCTATTAGTCCTGCCGGCATTTCCTCCCCTCCCTTCGCACTCACCCAATGAATCTGATAGTGGCGCAGACGCTGTTCCAGCAACTGCCATAAATCATCATTGGCGATAGGCTGCCCCTCTTTTTTACGCCAGTTGCGGCTGCGCCACCCTTTTATCCACAGCGTCGCCCCCTGAAAGAGATAATCAGACGTGGTAAAAATGTGGACGCTGGCGCCAGGCTCCAGCAAAGTCAGCCCCTCAATCACCCCCAGCAGTTCCATGCGGTTGTTGGTGGTGCGGGGAGCAGAGCCGCTCAACTGCCGCGTTTCTTCCCCCACCTGCAACACCGCGCCCCAGCCTCCTGGGCCGGGGTTTCCTTTACAAGACGCCCGCACGTACAATCGCGGCACGTTGGGGTCCACCATAGCCGCCGGCGTAATCGCCAGGCGGGCCTGGCGCGCCAGTTCATCTACGCGCTCGTTGAGGGGATTGCCGGCATGGCCGCGCACCCAATGCCACTCTATCTCATGCGTCTGCGTCAAGGGCCACAACTGCTGCCACAAATCGGCGTTGGGCACGGGCTTATTGCCTTTCCGCACCCAATCTTGGGCGGCCCACGTGGCAATCCACTCGGTGATCCCCCGCCGCAAATATTCGGAATCGGTGTACAATTCCACCTGACACGGGCGTTTTAGCGCTTGCAGGGCGGCAATGGCGGCTTGCAGTTCCATGCGGTTGTTTGTCGTTTGCGGGTCGTGTCCGGTCAGCGTTTTTTCGTGTTCGCCAAAGCGCAAAACGGCGGCCCACCCGCCAATGCCTGGATTGGGGTCGGCCCCGCCGTCGGAATAGATAACAACTTTGTCTTGTGTGTCATTCATCATAGGAAAACCGTTGCCGTTCAAGAACAGGCGTTACGAAGTTACCAGAGTACAAAAGTCTCCTTGAGGTTTAAGAAAATAATCCGGTATACAGGGGGCTGGGGGGGGGGGGGGGGGGGGGGGGGGGGGGGGGGGGGGGGGGGGGGGG
>CAZDSN010000876.1:0-1851 GCA_964507675.1 uncultured Ardenticatenaceae bacterium
GTAGCGTGCAGTTCGTCTACTGTCGCCTCTTCCAGAGATTCTGGATCATCGGCAAACATCCCCGCCCAATACACCCCCGTCCCCCAATCCTGCGCCAACGATTTCGCCTCCGCCGGTGGCATCCCATAGAGCCGCGCCAGCATATTCGGCTCCAGTCGCGCCAGCAGACTGAGAGGCACGTCTACCTGCACGGAGAGGTCGCGTAATGTTTGCGGGGCGGTGGTCCCTGGCGGCGGCTCCACGACCGCCCGCTTGGGCGTAGCCGCCGCCTGCGCCGCTGTCGTGGCACCCTTTTTGCCAACCACCTTTTTGTATTTGGCGCTGTGCGCCGCGCCCGCCGCGTCTGCTGCCGCCAGGATGTCCACCTCCGTTTTGCCGAAGAGGGCTTTCACGTCAACGGCGCTCATGACGCTAAATTTCCACGGAGCCGCACCCGTGACCGCTGACAGGAAGCTGACAAGCTCCGCCTTTGGCGCATTCGCCAGGTGTGGCGGCAGGGGCACGGTGGGCAGTGGCTCAGGCTCCGGTTCAGGTAACTTGCTGCTGTATTTCTGCGTATGCGCCTGCCCCGCCATCTCCGCCGCCGCCAGCACGTCCGCCGCAGGAAGGCCATCCAGCGCCTCAAGCTGCGCTTTCGACATCACGGAAAACAGCCACTTCTTGCCGCCCGTCACATCCACCAGGTGAGCCACCAGCGTCGCCTTGTTACCCGCCGGCAGCTTGACCGGCTTGCCCTTCACCGCGAACGCTTCCAGGTCGGCTATGTTAGTCGCCGGCTGCCGCGTCTCGTATGCCCAGGTAATCAGCGATTGCAGGCCGTCGTCTTCCAGGCCGTCCAACACGTCTGGGCCAGCCTTCAGGTAGGCATCGAACGTTTTGGCGTGTACCTCATTCTGTGCCGTTACCTGTTTTATGGCGGATTGAATTGCCGCTATGTCCGCCTGAATCTGCGCCGCCTCGGATTTGCCGGCATACGCCAGCGCCGCCTGCAACTCTGGCAGACTCGTATGCTGCCCGCCCACCCATTTGTCATAGGCCGCCTGCTGCATGGCTGCCTGCTGCGCAGCGGCAGCGGCCTTTTCCGCCTGAAGGATGTCTAGCCCCTTTTCCAGATTCCCCCCTCCTTTTTCTATTGCCTGCTCATAAAGATTCTGGAAATCCTTCCCCAAATTCTTGTCCGCGCCCGTATTTAGCAGGTCGCGGAATGTATCCAGGGGGGCCAATACGACCGCCTCGCTCTCCCAATGCGCGTTCCAGGGTTCCCCGCCGGCGACCACGCCAATGTACATGCGGTTGACGCTGGTCGATTTCTCGTAATCCCCCAAGACGCCAATGATTTTCGCCTGGAAGCCCGTCTCTTCGAAAACTTCCTTGATGGCCGTTTTCTGGAGGCTATCGCCAGGCTCCACCGTCCCCTTTGGGAACGTATGGTTGTACCCCCCAAAACCCCCCGCCGGTTTGGTGAGGACAATTTTGCCCGTCTGCGGGTGGATGAGGAGCATCCCCGCGCCCATGTGTTTGTCCTCTGGCAGGTCTGGGAACGGCTCAATGTCAAGCCCCTCTTTAGTCAGGGCAGTCAGGTCAAATTCCTCAAATGTCCCCACCGGCTTAAACGGCTGATTAGGCAGGGCGTAGCCGCTGCGGTAGACCACCGTCTCCTGTGGGTCGCTCAACTGGGACAGCCGCGCTGCCGCCACCTGCTCCAATTTCGCCACGCCCAACGCCTGCGGGTCTTTCAGGAATGCCGGCACATCCGCCACCGACAGCCGCATAGTGGACCCGTTATCCTGGCTGCTGTGGATGGTAAACCCCCATGACAAATATTGGCTGACCAGATTCTTTGGGACGTAC
>CAZDSN010000877.1:0-1850 GCA_964507675.1 uncultured Ardenticatenaceae bacterium
CTGTAAGGCAGCGCTCCCCCTGGCTGCTGCCCCGTGAGCGTCGTATCCATCAACCCCATGAACATAGACGCCCCCAATGCCGGCACAGCCACCCTATCCACCCCGGCCACACCCGTCTTCCAATCCTCCAGGTTGCCCACGTTAATGCCGCGCAACCCGGCAGCCGCGGAAACCACAATCTTCTTCACCAATCCCCGCGCCGTCTCTGCCTGCAGCCGCGCCAGCGCCGCCTCATGCCCCGCGTCTGCCGGGTCTGCCGCTGCCTGTATCCAGGCCACCGCCGCATCCACCGTCTCCCCCGTTACCGGCCAGAACGGAATAGGTGGCGCAAGACCTCCAAAGCCAAACAGCCCAGACATCGGAAAGGCATCCCCAATCCAGATCGGTTTCTCCCCGCACCCGTTAGCCGCCAACTGCTCTCGTATCCAGGCCGCTGTCGGCGGGATTTCGCTGTAGTCGGCCAGACTATGGAAATCTACGATGTCGTAAACGTCGCAGGCGGCCAGAATAGTCTGAATATCCGCCGCGCTTTTACGGAAAGAGGGCGTCTGCGCCAGCCGGCGCTCCATTTCCGCCTGCTCCGGGTTGCCGTCGAAAACGTCCCCCATCAGCAGCGCCACCAGCAGCGCCTCCGCCTGCGCGTCCGCCGCCTTAATCGCCGGGTACGCCAGCCGCAGCAGGCGCACATAATCCTCCGCCGCGCCCGGCCAGAAACCCGTGAACTCCCGCTCCACCCCATAATGATGAATACCATAAAGCAGCCCCGGCATATCCGCCACCCCATCCCCGTCATACCGCTCCACCACGTTCGTCACAAACGCCACATAATCATCGAGGTACGCTTCCTGCGGAAACGTATTCCCTAAATTGCCCAGTGTGGGGCGCTGGCTGGCTGCCCACGGCGAATCCGCGCTCAACAAAAGCTGCACGCCCGTGAAACCTGCCGCCTGATATTCGCGCACCGCCGCATCCAGCGGCCCCCACACATACTCCCCCGGCGTCGGCTCCACGTTGCCCCACAATGTATACACCAACTGCGGCTTCACGTAAGTTACCCCCGTCGCCGCATACGCCTCCGCCACGCCCAAAATGCCGTATTCCAATGCAATCGTGAAAGGGACGCTGCTGCCGGCAGGGGGGGGCGTAGAAAGCGTGGGCGCGGGTGTGGGGGGAGCGGCTGTCGGGGTTGGCGGCGCAGCCTGCCCGCAGGCCAGGGCCAGCAAGACGAGGGTTAAGGGAAATAGAAACCGCTTCATGGCATAGGCCACACGTCATCGTGCTCTGTTTCCGCTAACAAGTTTGCCAGTTCTTGAATGATCTGCGGCAAATTGGGCGGCGTGAAGCTAATGCCTGGCGCTGGTATGCGATTCCGCTTTGTGTTGGGCGGCACGCGCTTGTATAATCCCCACGCCAGACAAAGATATTGTAACGTCACCTGGATACAAACACAATCTGCTTGCCCTTGCCGGCATTTTCGGCTATCATCTTAAGCGCCCATCGTGGAGCACGACAGCCATAAGGTTAGCCGGGAAAAACCGAAACAACCTTTCGTTGACCTTTCATATAGCCGCAAGTTGGCGATTGTTGGTTGTCATTGGAGGACGCGATGACTGTTTATGCCAAACTTACCGTTATCATTATCTTTTTGATCGCCATGGCGACAGGCGCGCCAGCGCCAGAAACCACCGGCTATCACTTTGAGGATATTCCCGTCGGCTCTGCTATCGTCAAATACGTGGACCCCGAGTTCAGCGGCGACAACGATCTCTTCACGTTCCGCAACGCCTGGCTGAATAATGGGGAAGCCTGGGTGGGCTGGCTGGATCCCACAGACGGCACGTTGGTTTCGG
>CAZDSN010000878.1:0-1846 GCA_964507675.1 uncultured Ardenticatenaceae bacterium
CGGTGGAGCCGGAGGTGTACATCACGTAAGCCACATCGGCGGCGGTGGTCTGGTTGTCAGGATTTTGATCGCCGGCGGCGGCAATAGCGGCGGCAGCGGCGTCTAAATTGACCAGGTGGGTTTGCGGCGGCAGGTGGTCGCTGATTTGCGCCGCCAGGACATCGTTCGTGAGCAAGATGGGCGCGCCGGCGTCGGCGAGCATAAAAGCCAATCGCTCGGCGGGATAGGTGGGATCCAGAGGGACGTAGGCTCCGCCAGCCTTTATGATGGCTAACGTGGCTATGATCATTTCTGGCGAACGTTGTAAGAAAATAGCCACAGGAGTGTGGCGACGGACGCCCACGCGCTGCAAATAATGGGCCAGTTGGTTGGCTCGTTGGTTGAGTTCCTGGTAAGTAAGCTGGCTGCCGGGGAAGGAAACAGCGGTCTTGTGGGGCTGCCGCGCGGCCTGGGCTTCAAAGAGGGCAGCCAATCCCGTTTCGCGTGGATAGTCCGTAGCGGTGTCATTCCAGGCGGCAATAAGCTGCTCTTCCTGAGGCGTGATGAGCGGTAGCGAAGCCAGAGGACGATCTGGAGCGGCGGCAATGCCTTGCAGCAGATTCTGAAAATGGGCGGCCATGCGAGCGATAGTGCCGGCATCGAACAGGTCGGTGTTGTATTCAAACACAGCGTGCAGCCCGTCGCTCATTTCCGAAACAAACAGAGTCAGATCGAACTTTGCCGTCTGTGTGTTTAGTTCTATCTGGGATACAGAGATGTCCGGCATCTGGAAAGCGGCGCTGGAGAACTGGTCTTCCAGCGAAAACATGACCTGGAAGAGAGGGGAACGGCTGGGGTCGCGCACCGGGCGTAGGGCTTCGACCAACTGCTCGAAGGGTAAATCCTGGTTGGCGTAAGCGCCCAGCGTCACCTGGCGCACCTGCTGCAGCAGCGACCGGTAACTGGGGTCGGTTTCAAGATTGAAGCGCAGCGGCAGCGTGTTGACAAAAAAGCCAATCAGCGGCTCCAATTCCTGCCGGCTGCGGCCAGCGATGGGCGCGCCCACCAGGATGTCTGTCTGGTTGGTGTAGCGATGCAGCAGCCCGGTAAAAGCGGTGAGCAGCATCATGAACAGGGAAGCGTTCTCCTGCTGCCCCACCTGTTTCAGCGATTCCAGCAGCGGGCGAGGCACGGTGAAGTTGTAGAGGGTTCCGTTGTAACTCTGCGCAGCCGGGCGGGGACGGTCGGTGGGCAGGGCCAGCGGGGCGAGTTCTCCTTGCAACTGGTTCAGCCAGTAATCAAGCTGCTTTTGCCGCACCTCTCCAGATAGCCACTGCCGCTGCCAGACGGCGTAATCGGCATACTGCACGGGCAGGTCGGGCAGACCGGCAGGATGATTGTTGGTGTAGGCGTTGTAGAAAGCGGTCAGCTCGCGTACGAAAATACCCAGCGACCAGCCATCAGCCACAATGTGGTGGATGTTAATCAACAGGATGGCATCATCCGCGGCTAACTGGTAGAGGTGGGCGCGGATTAAGGGTTCGTGCTGTAACTGGAAGGGACGGCGCACCGCCTCATTGATTTGAGCTTGAGCCTGGGCTTCACGCCCGGCGGACGTCTGCCCAGAGATGGGGAAGACGGACAGGGGTATTTCCAGTTCTGGCTGGGCGACCTGCACCGGCTGTTGATCTACCAGGGCGAAGGTGGTGCGCAGAGTTTCATGGCGGCGGATGATGGCGTTGATGCTGCGCTGCAATGCCGGCACATCCAACTGCCGCCGCAGTCGCACAACCACGGGAATGTTGTAAAACGGGCTGTCTGGCTCTAGCTGGTGAAAGAACCACAGCCGCTGCTGGGCAAAAGAAAG
>CAZDSN010000879.1:0-1844 GCA_964507675.1 uncultured Ardenticatenaceae bacterium
GTGGATGATTTCGTCCGGCAGCTGTTCTTTCTGCTGGAGTTGACGCAATAGCGTGTCATAATCTGCCCGGACGCCAGGGCGAATCGTGATAACGCGGCCGTCACTAAACCTTGCCCCTGGCAGCACACGTACTACCACCTGGTTCTGCATTTGCAGCTGCGCTGTCAATTCAGTGCCTACATCACCTTCATCAAAAATAAGCCAGGTGCGCGGTTCTGCCGCGAATTGACCGGAACGTAATGGTGGACGGGCTGGCGTTTGTTGCCAGGTTGGCACGTAAAACCAGTCGGCAATGTTTAATGATTTACCCTTCTGCATGGGCCAGGCCCGGTCGGAAAGCTTGCCCGGCTCAATCCAGTAGCGTTGACGTTCAAAGGGGTAGGTGGGCAGGGGCAACCGCCGTGGCGTTTGCCTGGCGTGAAATCCGGACCAATCAAGCGCCACTCCGGCAATCCAGAGTTGGCCTAACCGATCCTGCAAAAAGGCGGTGTCATCGACCTGGTCATGGGGATGGCGCATGGTCGGTAGAATGGATTGCCGCCGCTCACGGTCGGCTTGCAGTTGGGCCAGGGTACTTAAGGATCGGCCTGGACCCACCTCCAGAAAAACGTAGCTTGGTTCAGCCAGGAGAAGCGCAATCCCATCGTGAAACAATACGGTGTGTCGCAGCTGGCGTCCCCAATAGGCGGCGCTAGTCGCGTCTTCGTTGGTAATCCAGCTTCCGCTAACGTTGGAAATGAACGGCCGCTGCGGTGGCTGTAACTTTAAAGTGGAGATGAACTGAGTAAATGGTTGTTCAATCAAATCGATCATCTGCGAATGGGCCGCTACGTTAATTTGCAGGCGGCGATATTCAATCTGCCGTTCAGTCAGGGCAGCGGCGAATGCCTCCACGGCCGCCACCGGCCCAGATACTACGCATTGGTCTGGGGCGTTGATGGCGGCGAAAGAGAGACTGGGAGCAAGGAACGGTTGGACCAGCTCGGCTCCTAGTGGAATGCTGATCATCGCTCCCGGCGGCAGTTGGGCAAACAAATGACCCCGCTTCGCCACAACAGCAAGGGCCTCCTCTAGAGAAAAGACACCTGCCAGGCAGGCTGCTACATACTCCCCCATGCTGTGACCAATCATCGCCTGCGGTTGCACTCCCCAGGCGAGCAGTAGTCGGGACATGGCGTATGAAATGGTAAAAAGGGCAGGCAAAGCCAGCGCGGTTTCCTTCATTTCTTCCTGAGCTGGTTCAGAGTCACCGTCCCCAAACAGCTTTCGCCGCAGATCAAAACCTATCAACGGGAGCAAGATAATGGCACATTGGTCTACTACCTCACGGAAAATCGGTTCTTGCGCGTAAAGATCGCGTCCCATGTTGACGTATTGGGCGCCACCGCCAGGGAACATAAAGACGACGGGGCGCTCTTGACGTTCTTCATAAGCTGTTTGCACACTGCCCCGAGGCAAGGTACGTAACTTTATAAGGGCTTCGGCCTTGTTTTGACAAATGAAGGCACGACGGAGGGGAAATCGTTTACGGCCGTTCTGTAATGTAAAGGCAATGTCCGCCAGAGAATCCGCAGACATCTCTAAGTGGTTAGCCAGCTGAGAGGTTAGCGTCTCTAGCGCAGGCGAGGACCTGGCCGACAGAAGCACGAGCTGCCAGGAAGCGGAAGCCTTAGTTTGCGGCTCTGGGGGTATAGGCGCTTCTTCCAAAATAACATGGGCATTTGTGCCGCCAATACCAAAGGAGCTAACACCCGCCCGGCGTGGCGCGCCATACTGCGGCCAGGGCAGCAGCTGATCACTGACAAAAAAAGGCGAGTTGGCAAAATCGATTGTTGGATTGGCTT
>CAZDSN010000880.1:0-1839 GCA_964507675.1 uncultured Ardenticatenaceae bacterium
TGCCGAAGGCAACACCGGACTTCGACAAGTTCAGCCTTCGGCAAGGGTTTCGACAAGCTTAGCCCACGAGAGGACTACTGGTTACTTTTCGGGAGGGATTACTCCTCCTGCGATGACGGATTATTCACCGCCGTTGATGTAGTCAAACAGGCGCGGGCCTGTGGCGTGGTGCGCCGCTTCGGGATTGACAAGCTGGAAAGGGGCCGGCGAGCCAATGCCCCCTCGTTTCCGGCCTGCTTTCTGGTAGTCCATGACGCCAAACAGATAGTGCGCGTTTAGCAGATGCCCCCAGGCCCGCCGCCGCACGTAACGGGGTCCATCTATGCGGATGCCCCATTTAGATGTGCGCGGCGCTTGCATGCCCAGGCGAGCCACCATGTCGTACTCGTTGCCGAAATGCTCAATCCAGGGCAGCGGTTGTCCAGTGCGCGTTTGCCCAAAATAGGTGAGTTCATTGGCGCAGGTAGCAAAGCAGTAAACTTCCAGTTTGGCCAGGTCTGCTGGTTTCAAGGGAATAAAGTCGCCCAGTTTCAGTTCTTCCTGCTCCGGGTAAATAAACTCCGGTGGGGCATAAGCTGCCGCTGCGGCCATCAACTCAGGTTCAACTGCAGCCGCTGCTGTTTGGGTGATAGCGTAAAGCAAACGCAGCACGGTAGCGGCGATGATCGTGCCTTGCGAGTGGGCAATGATGACCACCCGCTTTTTATTCGGGTCTTGCAGGGCGTCATAAATGACGGGCAGCGCCTTTATGGCTGGTTCCGTCGTGCGCTGCCACTCTTTGCCCAGCATACATTGCAGCATGTCCACCAGGAACGAGTCGGTTGAATTTTGCACCAGTGTGATGGGGCGGTGGAACAGGCAGGAGAGGTAGGCGGCGTTCATCTGGGCCACGCTGTCGTTGGTGAGAATGCCGTTAATGAAGAACCACGCTTCTTGCGGAAAGCTGGTGTAGCTGCCGATATGATCGGGCCTTTGCAGGATTACGCTTGGCTGCCAGAACAGGTTATTGACAAAAGGGGGACCAAAAGGCGGCGGGGTGCGCGGTATAGAGGGGAGCGTCACGTTTACCAGAAATTTAACGGTACGCCGCAGTTGCCATAGATCCAATATGCTGAACTCGGAGAAGCGACGGTAGGGTGGAAGCCAGGTCCAGGGCAGTCCCAGGATAGAGGAGGCAAGCAGCGGCGGCGGGATACGCAGGGCGTCCACGGCGATTCCTGCCAGATCGTAAAGATTGGACTCAATATGCCGGCGTGGCTGGCTGGATGTCAGGGGCACAGGCGGCAAGGTAGATGGCTGGGCTGCGACTCGCGTACCGTTGCCGGAGGGGGAAGTTATGGTTGTAGGTGTCATTTTGCTTTTCCTTTGTAACTATTCATGGCAAAGACGCAAAGGCTTGTCCTGAGTACCATCGAAGGAACACAAAGACGAATGGTGATTGTGGCTGGCGTTACCATGTTTGCATTGTCTGAGTATTGTCTCCAGCCTATAGGATGCCAGCCAACCAGGAAAAGTGCTAAATGCCACCCGTTTCAGGTGAAGAATGTCATGATTTTGCGGCTGGCGGGTGGACTTCCTGACGGCGACCGGCGCGAAAATACGCGGTGAAATTCCAGGGCGTTTGGCTTATAATGGAGGAAATGCCTATCGCGCCCGGTAATTTTGCGCGGTATTTTGTTGACACGTGGCAGACAAGTGTGTGGCTGGAGACGGTGAGTGGGGATGCCGGCATTTGCTTTCCCCACCCCTGGCCACAACATGAAGGATAAAACAATGCAATACCGACCAGTGGCCCTTTTCATTCTGGACGGATGGGGCATACGTGAAATGGAACATGGC
>CAZDSN010000881.1:0-1832 GCA_964507675.1 uncultured Ardenticatenaceae bacterium
GAGAGCGCCCCGATCAACCACTCTGGCACCTCTCCGGGAAACGGTTGTTAGTGGACAGTTGATAATGGCAGTGAGATATCTGCTACATTCTCTGGCGCAACTTGCGGAAGAATTCTTGCAGCAGCGCGCCGGCTTCCGTTTCTAATACGCCATTGGTGATTTCCACCACATGGTTGAAGCGAGGCTCTCGCAGCACCTGGACGATAGAGCCGTCTGCGCCAAAGCGGGTGTCGCGGGCGCCATACACCAGCCGGCTCAGCCGCGCCTGAATCATGGCCCCGGCGCACATGGGGCAGGGTTCCAGGGTAGAGTACAACGTTACCCCAATCAGACGCCAGTTTTGTAAATAAGCAGACGCCTGCTTGATGGCGAACATTTCGGCGTGGGCGGTGGGGTCCAGGTCGCTTTCTTTGCGATTGTACCCAATCCCAATGACCTGGCCGGCATAAACGGCCACTGCACCCACAGGCACTTCATCTAGAGCGGCGGCAACCTCCGCCTGTGCCAGGGCTAACTGCATCCACTGCTCATCAATCTGGTTGGTAATGTCCACATCAGCCACAATGGCGTCATTATAGCAAGGGGGCAGGGAAGATGCCAAAAGAAGACAAGCGAGGCGGCGTTTCGTTTGAAAGGAAGCCGGCTGGCTGCCAGCGATCCGGTGAGGGCCGCCAGATGGAAATGTGGCGTAGCAGGTATGTGCACTGTTTCGGCGTGTGCCGTTTCGGATAGGAGTTGGTATAACTACGCCATGCATCTGGCTATTAACGCTTACTTTTGGAACCAACCCCACACCGGCAGCGGCCAATATACGCGCCAGCTTGTCTACTACTTGAACCGGCTTGTCTCCGACCTGGAGATCACGCTTGTTTTTCCACAATTGCCTGGCGCACCTGGCGCAGAAGGTGTGCCGCCCAGCGTGCGCGTGGAGACGCCGCCGCTGCGGCCGGGTAACCTGGGCAAGGTTTTGTTTGAGCAAGTCACATTTCCACGGATTTGCCGCCGCATTGAGGCCACATTGGCGCACGTGCCTTATTGGGGCGCGCCGCTGCAATCGCCGGTGCCATTGGTCGTGACCGTGCACGACATTATCACCCGGCTGACGCCCGAATATCGTCGCGGCGCGGCCACCAAGTTGTATCAGGCGTTAGTGGCAGCCAGCGCCCGCGGCGCCAGCCACGTGATCACTGACTCGCATGCCAGCAAAGCGGATATTGTGCGCAGCCTGGATATTTCACCATCACAGGTGACGCCTATTCATCTGGCCGTGGGGGCAGAATATACGGATAAGGCCAATTTGCTGCTGGATATGGCTGTGACGCGCAAGTATGACCTGCCTGATTTTTATGTACTCTATTTAGGCGGCTATGTGCTGCATAAGAATGTGACAACGCTGCTGTTGGCGTACACCTACGTGGCGCAGGCGATGGGGGGGGATTATCCGTTGTTACTTGCCGGCATCAAACCCACCGCCGTCTCATCCCATTATCCCGATTATGACAGCTACATTGAAAAGCTGGGGCTGGGTGGTCAGGTGCGCTGGTTGGGGTTCGTGGAAGAGGCGGATAAACCTGTCTTGTACCGGCAGGCCAGCGTTTTCGTTTTTCCCAGCCGGTATGAAGGATTTGGTCTGCCACCGTTAGAAGCAATGGCCTGTGGCGCACCTGTGGTAGCTACCGACGTTGCTTCCTTAAGCGAAGTGGTGGGGGATGCGGCCCTGGCTGTAGACCCGGACGATGAGCGAGGATTGGGCGGGGCTATCATTGCCACATTGGTGCAGGATAATCTGGCCGCGGAATTGAAGCAGAAAGGGCTGCGCCAGGCGCGGCAGT
>CAZDSN010000882.1:0-1821 GCA_964507675.1 uncultured Ardenticatenaceae bacterium
GAGGGCTATCCCGGTCAGCAGCAGGCCGTAAAATGTGAAGCTGTCTTTGCCGGTGGTGGGCGCGCTACTCAGGGCGCGCAGTATGGCGATGCCCGCCGTGCCATACAGCCAAAGCAGGACGATGACGAAGGCATGACGGCGGCCAAAGGTCTCCCCCAGCAGGCGCGCCGAGCTGGCAGGAAAGGCGGCCAGTCCGAACAGCAGCGCAGCGCAAAAGATGGTGTAGAGCGCGTTCGGCCAATCCCCGGCCAGCAGGCGCAGCGCCGCCGCCAGCGCGGCCAGCAGCAGCAGGCCTGGCGTCAGCAGGCGGTCAATGGGCGAGGGGCTAAGGGACATCGCCAGCAGCATTTCCTGCGTGGCGCGTTTCGGGTCGGGCATGGGGTGAGCCTGTGCGCGTGTTTGCCTGCTGATGATTGTATGCAGAACGGCGGCGGCTGCACCTGTCACACGGGCGGGCAGGCAGCGCAAACACAGCCCAACGCGAATTTCGCGGCCAAACCATATTTTTAGCCGCCAGGACGCCAGGAATCTTTCCGGTCTTTTCCGGGCGGTCAGGAATTTGGCTCAATTCCAAACAGCGTCCTCAGCCGATCCGGCAGCGGCCCAGCGGGATCAATGCGGCTGAAGGGATCATAGGCCGTCGCCGCAAGGCCGAGGCGGGACAGGTCAGGTTCGACCGTGTAGACGTTATCGCCCAGGTGGCGCACCAGCACCAGTTCATCATACGAGGCCAGATACATAGGAACATCCCGCAGCGTGAATATCAGCCCACTGTCATCGAACTGGCACGCTTCAACCATGCTGCCCCACGCCTCGTCGCTATCCGGTTCGCAGAAGACGCCGCGCAAGCTGTAATCCCGGTAGAGGATGTTCAGGATGTTGCTCAGGAACCAGCTGCCATCGAAAGCGGTGCGCGCGGTGCGGTCAGGCGACTCGTCCACGACGATCAGCGCGGTTTCAGGCTCGATTGTACCTAACACCTGCACCAGCGCGGTCGCGGACTGCTGTTGACGGATGGACCAGTCCGCCCACCAGGCATGCTGCACGAGCAAGCTGTAGGTGCCAAGCAGCGTGAGCAGCGCAATCGCGCCGGCATAGACGCTTGTTCGGCCTAGCTTGCCGATCAACACCCAGCCCAGCAACGCTGTGACGATGAGCGAGGCGCCAATTGAGGAGTAATAATAGGTGCGCAGCGTGTCCATACGCATACTCGTCACCAGATAGGGGAGCAAGCCGAGGATCATGACCGCGACTCCAAGCCCTATGGCGAGCCAGAATGTGCCGCGTGGCAAAGACGCCTGTTCCTGTTTGAACAGAAATAGCAGCAGCGCAAAAACTACGCCTGCGCTGACGAGCGCCAGCAGGAGATAGCCTGGATTCAGCGGAGCATCCAGTGAGAGCCAGCCATCAAGGAAATGGCGGCGGATGATGATTTCGGCGCTTTTCAGAAACTCGGCAAACGGCGCAGACAGATCGAACAGCCGCTGCTGATAACCGGCTGCTTCGGGCTGGGTGATGGCTACAAGCAGGTAACGCACTCCGAAAATGAGCGGCATGATGTACCACAGCGCCGTAACACGCAGCAAACGCCGCGTTATCCGGCGGTCTCTGACAAGCAACAGGGCTGGCGCAGCAGCCGCGAAAAGGAAGGTTGGCTCATAAGTGCCAAGCGCCAAAGCGAGCGCCATCCACATAATGATCACGCTGGTAAACTTGCGATAATGCCAAAAGCGGAGCAACGCCCATACTGCAACGAGCAGATTTACAATCGCAAAGTTGAGATTTAGTGTGCTGATCCAGAAAACACCTGTATCGGCTGGG
>CAZDSN010000883.1:0-1818 GCA_964507675.1 uncultured Ardenticatenaceae bacterium
CTGGCCCGGTAATGTGTTCCTGAGGCAGCGTGGGCACATTTTGCCGCGTCAGCAGCAGCGCCGTGGGCCCGCTGCGGTTTTCCAGGGACACCTTCCAGCCCACCAGCGTCTCGCGGGCGTCGGCGGGGCGGAAGGTGACCAGATTGGGCATTCCGCGCAGACTCATGAGCTGCTCAATCGGTTGGTGCGTGGGGCCGTCCTCGCCCAGGCCAATGCTGTCGTGGGTGAAGACGTAAATAACGGGCAGCCCCATCAGCGCCGCCAGGCGAATGGCCGGGCGCATGTAGTCGGAGAAGACAAAAAAAGTGCCGCCGTAGGGGCGCACGCCGCCATGCAGGGCCATGCCGTTGAGGATGCCGCCCATGCCGTGTTCGCGGATGCCAAAATAGAGATAGCGTCCCGAAAAATCATCCGGGCGGAGGTGGGACACCCCTTTGGGCAAGGTTTTGTTGGAACCGGTCAGGTCGGCGGAGCCGCCGATCAGCGTGGGAACTAAGGGGAAGATGGCATCCAGCGCCTTGCCCGAACTGGCGCGGGTGGCTATTTCTTGTCCGGGGGCAAAGGTGGGCAGGTGGGTTTCCCAGTTTGCCGGCATTTCCCCCCGCCACGCCTGCTGCAAAGAAGCAGCCAATTCCGGGTAGGCGGCGGCGTACTGGTCAAACAAAGTTTGCCACTCCGCCTGATTTTGCCCGTCCAGCCCGTCCCGCATATAAGCGTACACCCCATCGGGAACCAGAAAGTGGGCGTCCACCGGCCAGCCCAACGCCGCTTTGGACAGGCGCACCTCCGCCTCGCCCAACGCCTCGCCGTGGGCGGCGCTGCTGTCCTGTTTGTGCGGGCTGCCAAAGCCAATGTGCGTCTTACAGGCGATCAGGCTGGGGCGCGTCGTTTCCCCGCGGGCGGCTTCGATAGCTGCCGCAATGGCGGACGCATCGTGACCGTCAATGGTTTGGGTGTGCCAGCCGTAAGCCGCAAACCGCGCGGGCACGTCTTCGCTCCAGGCCAGCGATGTATGGCCATCAATAGTGATGCCGTTGTCGTCGTACAGAAAAATCAGCTTGCCCAGCCCCAGATGGCCGGCCAGCGCGCCTACTTCGTGCGAGATACCTTCCATCAGGTCGCCGTCGCCGCAAAAGGCGTAGGTGTAATGGTCAATAATCTCGAAGCCGGGGCGATTGAACTGCGCCGCCAGCCACTTTTCGGCAATCGCCATCCCCACGGCGTTGCTGATGCCCTGCCCCAGCGGGCCGGTGGTGGTTTCCACGCCCGGCGTGTGCGTGTTCTCCGGGTGACCGGGTGTCAGGCTGCCCCATTGTCGCAGGTTCTGGATTTCGTGTAGCGTTACAGCGGCATACCCCGTGAGATGCAGCAGGCCATAGAGCAGCATGGATCCATGCCCATTGGAGAGGACGAAACGGTCCCGGTTGGGCCAATAGGGATCGGTGGGGTTATGCTGCAAGAAACGCCGCCACAGCACCACGGCAATGTCTGCCATGCCCATAGGCATCCCTGGATGGCCGTTGCCCGCTTTTTGCACGGCATCCATAGCCAGCGTGCGCAACGTATTCGCCGCCAGATGGTGTATTGCATCTGTCATAATATTCTCCATATACACCTGAAGCTGCCTTTTTTTCGTAAAATTCGTGAAACCTGTCCTGAGCGCGGACGGCTGCCGTCCGTCGTCGAAGGATTCGTGGCAAAAATCCAGATCTACTCACCGCGCCTCGTTAACCATTCACGAATTCACAAATTCACCAATTAACTATTTCTATTTCGGGGCCATCCGCAGCGCCCCATCCAGCCGGATGACTTCGCCGT
>CAZDSN010000884.1:0-1815 GCA_964507675.1 uncultured Ardenticatenaceae bacterium
GGTGAATTTGTGAATTGTTGAATGGCTAATGAGGCGGCGCGGTGGTGGAAATCGGTGTAAGGGAAGTCCCCCATCCCCCAACCCCCTTCCCCCTGAAGGGGGTTGGGGGCTTTTCGGAGAGGGCGAGGGGATTCATGACCAGAGCGGCGACCAAAATGAGAATTATTGAAGAAGCGTAACAGGTGGCTAAGAAGCGCGGCAACTGATCTAACTTATTCCCCCACCTGAATGTCCGCGAAGACGGTCATGCCCCAGCGCAGGGGCAGGGAGCGGGTGTCGTCCAGGGAGATAGTGACGGCGTAGGTGATGTCGCCGCGGGTGAGGGTGGATGTGCCGGCAATGTCCACCACTACGCCCGCCAAGGTTTCATCGGGAATGGCGTCAAAGCGGAGCGTGACCGGGTCGCCCACAGCCACCGCCACCACGTCACTTTCTGTCAGGTCGCTGGTCTTGACCTGCCAGCCGCCGTAATCGGCCAGGGTGATCACGGGCAGGCCAGGGGAGAGTATTTCCCCCATTTCGGCGTCAATGCGGGCGATTGTGCCGGCAAACGGGGCGGCCACCGTCATCTGATCCAGCGCCGCCTGGGCTGCATCCCGCCCGGCTTCCGCCAGGCGCACAGCCGCTTCCGCCTGGGCCACCGCCGCTTCCGCCTGCGTCACGGCGGCTTGCGCCTGCGCCAGCCCCACTTCCGCCTGGGTTACCTGGGCCTGGGCCACGGCTATTTGCTCTGGGCGCGCCCCTGCCAGCAGCAAATCAAGCTGCGCCTGGGCGGCTGCCTGCTGGGCTGTGGCCACGGGCACGGCGGCATTGGCAGCCTGCCGCTGCGCCGTCGTCGGGCCGGCCTGTAGTTCAGCCAGGGACGCCTGGGCTGCCGTCACTCTGGCGCTGGCCGCGTTCAGGGCAAAGCGCGTTTGTTCCTCCAGCGTTCCCCCCACGTTGTTGCGAATCAACTCGTCATATTGATCCTGCACTACGCGCTGATCCGCCTGCGCCGCCGCTACCTGCGCCTGGGCGTTTTGAATTTGGGCGGCGGTGGCGCTTTCCAGGGCGGCATCGCGGTTGGCGGCGGCCTGGCTCACGGCGGCGGCGGCTACATCTACGCTGCTTTGCAGGGCGGCAATTTCGGCAGGCAGCGGCGCGGATTGGGCCAGGGCTAACTGCGCCTGAGCCACGTCAACGGCGGTTTGCGCGGCCAGGACGCCGGCCTGGGCGGCGGCTAACTGCGCTTCGGCGGCGGCAATGCCGGCATTTGCCTGCGCCACCCCCGCTTCCGCCTGCGCCAGCGCCGCCATCAGATCCGCCGCTTCCAATCGCAGCAGGGGCGCGCCGGCGGCTACGGCGTCGCCCGCCTGCACCAGCAGTTCGGCGACGCGGCCGGGGCGCAGCGCGGCCAGGTCTGCCCAGCGCACCGGCTCCAGGCTGGCTTCCGCCGACACCACGTCTACGCCGGTGTCTACCGCCAGCGTATTCATGTCAGGCGTCGCCTCGGTTGTTTCCGGCTGCGGGGCTAGAAAACGCATATAGGCCCAATAGCCGCCGACTACCAGGATAATCAGGGCAATGAAGCCGCCGATGGCTCGTTTCCAGTTCATAGTGGTTTCTCCAAGTCGGTAGATTTAATGGGACGCAGATGGCGCCAAGGAAGCGCAGATTTAATGAAGATTTGTAACTATTCACCGCAAAGATTTAATGGGACGCAGATGACGCTAAAGAAGCGCAGATTTAATGAAGATTTGTAACTATTCACCGCAAAGAAGCAAAGAACGCAAAGATAAAGAGAAAAACTTTGCGATTTTCACGTTCTTCGCAGTT
>CAZDSN010000885.1:0-1811 GCA_964507675.1 uncultured Ardenticatenaceae bacterium
CCCCCAACCCCCTTCCCCCTGAAGGGGGAAGGGGGCTTTTCGGAGAGGGCGAGGGGCGCGCAGCGCCCCTCGCCCTACATTACCCCTTCCCTGGCAAGGGCGGCGGGATTCCCCAATTATTTTCTCAATGTCCAAACGGTTTGCGCCACAAATTTTCATTGATGATGGCGCGCCGCCGCTCATGGTGTTTCCTTCCAAAACGAAACTCAAAAAACCAGGATGCCGTTGAAGGCGTAGGTTTATTATGCCTTAAATGTCAGCAGCGCCTAGTGTCGCGTCCAGCGTGAAATGAGGACCCCGCAGTCTATCCAGTTAGCGGTCGCGCTTTCCTGATCGCGCTTAATGCGGCACTGGAACGCGAAAGGGATTCTGCGGCGACGGAAACCCTGCTAATAAGAATAGGGGCTGACGCCCGGCGTGTAAGGTGAATAAACTCATCTTACCATGATGCTTTTCATAACTATCTTTATGGCGGGGAATGTTTTACAGTGATTGTCAGGCATGGTTCATTTCCAGCCATCTTCGGCGCGGTATCCCGTCCTACTTTGCCAGGAAGGGATTTCCCGGGGAGCCTTGATGATCATTATTTGCAGAGGCATCCCCCACAATTTTGAATCATGCCGGCAATCACTATGGAAAGGAAGGTGTAAGTTGTTGCTGGAAAGACCCGTTTACATGACAAGCAAGGGGCTGCTCGATCTGGAAGACGAACTGGCATATTTGCAGGACGTCCGGCGGCTGGAAGTGATCGAACGTCTGCAAGAAACCAAGGTGGGCAGCGATTGGATGGATAACACCGAGAATATGTTGGTTGAAGAGGATCTGGCTTTCGTTGAAGGTCGTATCCAGGAGCTCACCTACATGCTCGACCACGCGCAACTGATTGAGCCGGGCAAAGAAGACGATAAGGTCGAAATGGGTGAAACTGTGGTCATTCAACTCTCGGATGGCGTCATAGAAATGTACACCATTGTCGGTGTGGCTGAAGCGGACCCGGGCGCCGGCTTTATCTCCAACGAGTCGCCGCTGGGACGGGCGCTGCTTAATCATAAAGTGGGCGATGAGGTGGTGGTGCAGGCTCCCATGGGGAAACTGCAATATCAAATCGTGGCGCTCAAACCAGGAATGTCCAGACGTGTGGCGTAGGCAGAAGGGTAGGGATGCCGGTCATCCCGCCCCGCCTTCTGCATGAACAAGATCCCGTTACACCCCAGTCTGGCGGCGCTGCTGGAACTGGCTGTTCTGTTCCTGCCCGGCATCCCTGCTTTCTTTTGGCTGTGGCCGAATGTGTCTGAAACGCCGTGGCAGACGCCCGTGCAAATCCTGGCTTACGTCTACATGCTGGCTGGCAGCCTGTGGATTGGCTTGCGCCGCTGGAATCTGGCGCAACTGGGCTTTAAGCGTCAGGGAGTGGGTTTAAGTCTGGTTTGTGGCCTGATTTTGTTTGCCGGGCGCACTCTGGTCATCCTGGCGGTTCGTTGGCCCAGGCAGCCGGCGCCCCTCACCTGGCTGCAAGTCGGGGGGGACATTCTCTACTACTTTGGTCTGGTAGCTGTCATTGAGGAGTTCATCTTTCGTGGGTTGATGTATCAGGCGCTAGACGAGTGGCGGGGGGCGCGCTGGGCCATCTGGGGTTCCACTGCCGGCTTCATCCTGTTCCACATCGGCTGGCACAGCCCGTTACAGTTGTTGGGGGCGTTGATTATTGGGCTGATTTTTGCCGGCATTCGCTGGCGCGCGGGCAGCATTCCCGGCCTCATCTTCACGCACGGCCTGATTGATGTCGGCGCGGTATGGCTACTGCCAGAACT
>CAZDSN010000886.1:0-1808 GCA_964507675.1 uncultured Ardenticatenaceae bacterium
GATTACTCGATTGTTTTCGCCATGTTCAAATCAGCCTGGTCTACGGGCAGACGAGTAACGCGGAGGCCGCAGGCGTGGTAGATGGCGTTGCAGATGGCGGGGGTGGTGGGGATGGAGGAGAGTTCGCCCACGCCTTTGGCGCCGTAGGGGCCATCGGCGGCGGGGTCTTCTACCACCAGGGAGATGATTTCGGGCGTTTGCTGGATGCCAGGGATTTTGTAGCGGGACAACGAATCGGTGAACGGGATGCCCTGTTCCACGATGTATGCTTCGGTCAGGCAGTTGCCCAGCCCCATCATGACGCCCCCCTCTATCTGACCTTGCAGCCCAACCGGGTTGATGGCCCGGCCCACGTCATTGGCGGCTACGACTTTTAAGACGCGCACAATGCCTGTTTCCAGGTCCACTTCGACCAAAGCGGCCTGGGTGGCAAAGCTGAAGGCAAAGTGCATGTCGCCGCCAGACCCCAGCGGCTGCGTGGCCGGCGCTTCATATTCGTAATAGGTGCGCGGCTCGCGCCCTTCAGCCAGCAGCCAGGCGACTGCTTGCGCAAAGGGAATGGCGTGGCCGTTGGCGCGCAGCAGCCCTTCTTCATAGCGCAAGGAACCCGGCGGCACGTCCAGGCGTTCGGCGACAACGCTGCTGATGCTTTCGCGCAAAATGCCGGCAGCCAATCGCGCCGCATTGCCGGTCACATAAGTCTGCCGGCTGGCAGTCGTTGGCCCGGCGTCTGGCGTCAAATCGGTGTCTGACAGCAGCACGCGCACCTGCGCGTAGGGCAGCCCTAATTCCTCAGCCACGCATTGGGCCACCACGGTCACCAATCCCTGGCCGATTTCGGCGGCGCTGGTGCGCACCACGGCTGTGCCATCGGGGAACGCTTCTACCACCGCCGCCGCTTTGTCCGGCGCGCCGCCGCCCAGTCCCGTGTTCTTGTAACCGCAAGCCACCCCCCAGCCATACGCTTTACTGCCTTCCCGCCACGACCAGCGCCAGGGGCTGCCGGCATGATCCAGATAGCGGCTGACCTCATCTATTGTCTCCAGCAGTCCCACGCTCTCGCGCAGCGTCTGCCCGGTGGCGGTGGTATCCCCCACTTGCAGAGCATTGCGGCGGCGGAATTCCAGCGGGTCCAGGCCCAACTGCTGCGCCAGGGTATCCATGTTTTGCTCCACCGCAAACGCGGATTGGGTGACGCCAAAGCCGCGAAACGCGCCGCTGGGCGGGTTGTTGGTATAGGCGGCGCAGCAGTCAATTCTGGCGTGCGGGACGCGGTAGGGGCCGGTGGCGTGGGTGGTGGCCCGCGTCATCACTTTGTCGCTCAGGCTGGCATACGCGCCGCCGTCCCCATACAACTCCGCTTCCAGAGCCAGCAAGCGGCCATCGGCAGCCGCGCCCGTCTTGATGCGGATGGTGGTGGCGTGCCGCTTGGGGTGAAACAGCAGCGATTCCTGGCGGGAGTACAGCATTTTCACCGGGCGGTTGGCGCGCTGCGCCAGCAGAGCCACGTGAATCTGGGCGGCAATGTCTTCTTTGCCGCCAAAGCCGCCGCCAACCAGCGGGCTGATAATGCGCACGGCGGCGTCCGGCAGGTTCAGGCAGGCCGCCACCTGGCTGCGGTCAGCGTAGGGAATTTGCGAGCCGACGTAGATGGTCAGTTTGGGGTGATCGGCGTCGTAGCCGGCGGGCACGCCAATGGCGCATTCTGGTTCTAAAAAGGCATGTTCGGTGGTGGCCGTCTGGTAAACGCGCTCGACGATGGCGTCGCTGCCGGCAAAGCCCACATCTACGTCCCCGTGCCGCACCTT
>CAZDSN010000887.1:0-1800 GCA_964507675.1 uncultured Ardenticatenaceae bacterium
CACCATTACCCCTTCCCTGGCAAGGGCGGCGGGATTACCCAATTGTTTTCTCAATGTCCAAAAGGGGCAGTCCTCCAAGGAGGAGGGGGCTTTTCGGAGAGGGCGAAGGGTGCTGCGCGCCCTTCGCCCACCAGTACCCCTCCCCTGGCAAGGGTGGCGGGATTATCCAATTATTTTCTCAATGTCCAACTAACCCACCCTACGGAGAGAGGAATTTTTTAGACGCCTCAGGCGGGGGCGGTGATGAGTTCGTGTAGGCGCTGGACGGCGGCGGGGGTGTCGTGGGCGGTCACGACCAGGCTGATGCTGCATTCCGAGGAACCCTGGGCAATGGCTATGACGTTGATGTGATGGCTGCCCAGGGCGCTGAAGATTTTGCCGGCAATGCCCGGCGTGCCGCGCATTCCGGCCCCTACTACGGTCACAATGCCCACCGGCTGCTGCGCCCAGATGCGGTCAATATCCCGCCGCTGCAATTCGTGGGCAAATTCCGCTTCCAGACTGCTAATGACGGCGGCGGTGGCTGCCTCTGGCACGGAAAAACAGATAGACTGCTCTGAGGAAGCCTGGGTGATCAGCAGTACGCTGACCTGGCTGCGGGCGACTGCGCCAAAAGCGCGGGCGGCAATGCCCGGCACGCCTAACATGCCCTTCCCTTCTATGGTTACCAGCGACAGGTCAGGAATGGCGGTTACCGCTTTGATCTGCCCGCTGCCGTCGGGTTTGTCGGCCACAATGACCGTGCCGGCATGGCCGGGGTTAAACGTGTTCTTGATCCGCAGCGGAATCCCATTTTCGACCACCGGCCGGATCGTCTTGGGGTGCAGCACTTTGGCCCCATAATAAGCCAGTTCCGACACTTCCCGATTGGTCAGTTCCGGAATGGCGCGGGCTGCCGGCACCAGGCGTGGATCCGCCGACATGACGCCGTCCACGTCCGTCCATATCCACACTTCCTTTGCCGGCAGCGCCTGCCCCAAGATTGCCGCGCTAAAGTCCGAGCCGCCACGCCCTAAGGTGGTCATCACGCCAGCCGCTGTGGCCCCAATAAAACCGGTCACCACCGGCAAAGCACCCTCAGCCAGCACTGACCCCAACCGCGCCTGCGTCAAACGGGTTGTTTCCGCCATCAAGGGCGTGGCCGACTGGAAATTGGCATCGGTGCGGATCAGTTCCGTGGCGTCCACAGCCAGGGCGGCCAGGCCAAGCTGGCGCAAATAAGCGGCCAAAATGCGCGCGCTCATCTGCTCACCCATGCCGCTAATGGCATCGAGGGCGCGCGGCGTCAGTTCCCCCAACACCAGCACCGCCTGGCACAGCGCGGTAAAACGATCAATGAACTGGTTATTCTCTGCCAGCGCGGCCTGCCGCTCCCCTTCCGGCTCCAGCAGACTGTCAATCACTTCGTAATGGGCGCGGCGAAGCTGCTCGGCCACGTCCAGGAAAGTCTGGTTATCTCCAGCCAGGGCGCGTCTGGCTCCGGTTAAGAGCAAATCTGTCACCTTGACCGGTTTGGTTCCCATTGCTGAAGCCACCACCACCACCTGCCCCCACGTTTGCCGGGCATGCTGGATCAATTCTGCCGTCTGGCGCAGCGCCGCGGCGCTGCCCACAGAAGTCCCGCCAAATTTCATCACCAATGTCATGCCAACAATCCTTCCCTTGTAGATTAAGAAATAAAACAGGTATACAGAAAGGGTGTCTGCTTGAGGTCTAAGAAGATAAGTGGGGAAACGGGGTGCAGAGTAGAGTAGGACACAGGCGCGCCACATTGCTGTACGTTTCCTGTGTCCCCTCATC
>CAZDSN010000888.1:0-1800 GCA_964507675.1 uncultured Ardenticatenaceae bacterium
GGGGCGCAGCGCGCCCCTCGCCCACCATTACCCCTTCCCTGGCAAGGGTGTTTGTCTGGGCAAAGAGTTGGAATACAGAGAATGAAAAAGGTGCGGGTGGTTTCCAGGAAGTATGATGGCTCTTTGCGGGATGCGTATGAGGCGTGGTTGTATGCGGAAACGGCGGAGAGCGTGACGCTTTTCTCTCTGCCTGGGGGAAAGGCGTGGGATTACCGCAAACGGGCGTGGGTGACGGCGGCGGATGGGCTGCTGGAGATTTATTTTAAGAACCGGTGGTATAATGTCTGGCATATTGGCGAACAAGTGAGCGGCGTAAATTGGATTTATGTCAATTTGGCTATGCCGGCATCTTTCACCCCCACCACCCTCACCTGGGTTGACCTCGACCTGGATTATCGCCTGCATCTGGATGGCTCTGTCGAACAGGTGGATCAGGCGGATTTTCAGCAAAACGCGCAGCGCATGGGCTACCCGACCAGCCTGATGCAGCAGGTGGAAGCTGCTTGCCGCGAAGTCGAAGCTGGGTTGGCCAGCCAGCGTTACCCTTTTGATCATGCCCGGCAGACGGCGCTCTATCGCCAGATTAAGGCGAAGCAGCGCGCCGGGGAGGATGGTTGAGTGACAGCATGTACCAACGCATTGTGGTCAAGTTAGGGACGAGCGTGCTGACGGGCGGCACGCCGCGGCTGGACCAGCCGCATATGGTGGAACTGGTGCGGCAGTGCGCGGCGCTGCACCAGCGGGGGCGGGAAATCATTGTGTGTACGTCGGGGGCGATTGCCGCGGGGCGGGAGCGGTTGGGGTTTCCCGATGTGCCGGCAACTGTGACCAACAAGCAGCTTTTTGCCGCAGTGGGGCAAAGCCGCCTGATGCTGGTGTGGGAACGGCTGTTTGAAATTTATGGTCTGCACGTGGGACAAATGCTGCTGACGCGGGCGGATGTGGAGAGCCGCCGCCGCTTCCTGAACGCGCGCGACACGCTGCTGGCGCTGCTGCACAACCGCATTGTGCCCATTATCAATGAGAACGACGCCGTAGCCACTGAGGAAATCAAGGTGGGGGACAACGACAATTTGTCGGCGTTAGTGACCATCCTGGCTGGCGCGGACTTGCTGCTGCTGCTGACGGACCAACCGGGGTTGTTCACGGCGGATCCGCGCCTGGACCCGCAGGCGGCTCTCATTCCCGAAGTAAACGACATTGACGCTTCGCTGCGGGCGCTGGCTGGCGGCAGCCGCAGCGGATTGGGCGTCGGCGGCATGGTCACCAAGCTGCAAGCGGCGGACGTGGCGCGGCGGGCGGGAGCGGATGTGGTGATTGCCGCCGGGCGGGCGCCAGACGTGATCAGCCGCATTGCCACGGGCGAGCCGGTGGGCACGCGCTTTCCGGCGCTGGAAACGCCGCTGGAGTCGCGCAAACGGTGGATTCTGGCGGGGCCGATGCCGGCAGGCTGTATCCTCATAGATGCTGGCGCGGCGCAGGCATTGCGGGAAAAGGGGCGGAGTTTGCTGCCTGCCGGCATTGTTGCCGTTGAAGGCAGCTTTGAGCGCGGCGACACCATTACCATTCTGAGCGCCGATCGCGCGCCGCTGGCGCGGGGCATCGTGCGCTACGCCAGCCAGGATGTAGCCCAGATTGCCGGCTGCCATTCAGACCAGATTGCCCTTCGCCTGGCTTATACCTATGGCGCGGTTGTGGTGCACCGCAACGATTTGATACTATTGTAGCAGACTAACAGTTTGTCCTACCTGAGGTCTTTATGCCGCAAACGTTTCACTGCCCGGCTTGCCAGGCGCCGCT
>CAZDSN010000889.1:0-1797 GCA_964507675.1 uncultured Ardenticatenaceae bacterium
CCTTCGGACATGAGAATAGTGACGCGGTAGCCCTTGGCCGCACAGACCATGGCCAGCGCAATGCCGGTGTTTCCGCTGCTGCATTCGAGCAGGATGGAGTCGGGTTGCAGCAGGCCGCGCTGTTCGGCGTCGAGCACGACACAGCGGGCGAACCGGTCCTTGATGCTGCCGCTCGGGTTCAGGAACTCGGCCTTCGCGTGGATGGTCACGCCTTCCGGCTCGAAGCGCAACGGGAGGAGGGGCGTGCGGCCGATCACCCTTTCAATCCCATCCAACCCCCGCGCCAGCGTGGCCATATCCGGCCCAAAACTGATGCGGCAGTATTGATCATACCGCGCATACGCCCGCCGCCGCTCTGGATTTACGTCAAAGAATACCCCCGGCACCGTAATCACCTTCTCCATCAACCCCGCCTCAAAAAACCGCATCCCATCATTGAGCGGCGGCGGCAGTTGCCCGAGATTCGCCCAGACGTAGAACGTCCCTACCGGTTCCACTTCCACCACAATCCCCATATCCCGCAAGCGCGCCAGCATGTAATCCCGCTTGGCCCGAAAATGTTGCTGCAAGACCATGCTCTCTTGCCGCACCAACGGCGGCTCCAACAGCGCCATGACGTCCGCCTGTACCGGGTTATTGGCCCCGCCATCCAGGAAGGAGCCGGCGCTGGCAATCGCTTCAATCACCTGCCGCGGCCCCACCGTCCAGCTAATGCGCCAGCCAGGATACCGCCAGTTTTTGGTCAGGCCATCCACCAGAATCACCGGATCGCTGTCCACATCATCCACGTAAGCCGCCGCCGACACCAGCCGCGCCTCGTCTGCGGCGGCGGTATAAATATAGTGCGAATAAAATTCATCCAGGATCAGAGAGCAGCGATAGTTGCGCGCCATCTTCACCCACTGCGCCAGGTTTTCCCCCTCCACAAGCTGCCCTGTGGGGTTACACGGGTTGCTCGCCAGCAGCGCTTTCAAGCCCCGCCCCAGAATTTCTTTCTTCAGATGCTCCAGCGGCGCTTGATAAGCGTTTTCCGGGTCCAGCAAGATGGGAATAGGCACAAACGCCTTAAAGACACTTAGTAGCTCCTCATAAGCCGTGTAGTCGGGTAGAAAATGCCCCATATTAATGTTGCCCAGCGCCGCCGCCAGCCGCGTCAGCGCCACGCGACCGCCGCCGGCGATACTGACGTTCTCATGCGTGTACTGCGAAGGTTTACCCTGACGATAGAGCGCGTTATACAAATCTGCCACTTTCTGCCGCAGCGCGATTTGCCCCGTAATTGGCCCATACTCGTGCTGCGTGGGGTTCACCCGGATCGTTTCAATGCGCGGCGGCGCGCCCGGCAGCGGGCCCGTTTCTGGCGCGCCCTGCCCCAGATTAGCCCACTGCGCATGATCGGCGCTGTATCCCAATTCAGCGGCGCGGTGCATCACGTAAATCACGCCCGTGCGCGGCACGTGGCGGAAACCGGGGATCGTCTTATTACTCATTCCTGCTTATACTCATTGTAGGACAGACTGCCAGCCTGTCTTCCCCTTCTTGGAAAATCTGCGACACCATCTGCGTTCCATCTTTCTTCTTCTGACGCAGACTCTTCTGACAGATGCCAATATTTCAGATACACTACGCCTATACGTGGCGCGGGCATCCTTGCCAGCCACTCCATCTGGCAAGCAACCTCCCGATTTTGGTGCGTTTGCCCCCAACTGTCAAATCGGTCTTCCTGGGCGCAGCAATTCTCATTTTGCTTGCCCGCCCTGGTCATGAATCCCCTTGCCAGGGAAGGGGTAATGGTGG
>CAZDSN010000890.1:0-1794 GCA_964507675.1 uncultured Ardenticatenaceae bacterium
TGCGCGCCCTCGCCCTACATTACCCCGTCCGGCAATGGGAGCGGGATTACCCGATTATTTTCTCAACGTCCAAAGAGATTAAACCAATCATACCTGACTGTTGTATAATCATTGTTAGCCACCCGCTGCATACACCGGGCACGAATTGGTTATATTGAGGATTCCTGATGATGCAAGTTACCCTAAATCTAGCTGAAAACACGACCCGCACCCTTTTAAGCAAGCCATCGCCGAAATGCTGCGCGAGAAAAACGAGGCGCTGTACGCTGCTCTGGCTGAAGTGCTGAAAGATATTGCCCTGGCACGGGCCATCAAAGAGGGAGAGGCAACGGCTAACGTCAGCCGTGATGAACTTTTCCAGGTTTTTGAGGCCATTTGTTGAGCACGCCGGCGCGTTGGATTTCGGCGTAATCGGTATCAAACAATGATCGCAAGAGAGACCCCGATGGTACAAACGTGGAAAGGAGCAGGCATGAACTGGCAAGAAAGAATTGTCATTGATCCGAATATCCTGGTGGGCAAGCCAATTGTGCGCGGAACACGGCTGTCGGTTGATTTTATTCTCAGCTTACTGGCACAAGGCTGGCCGGAAAGCGAGATTTTGCGCAATTATCCGGGGCTGATAACGGCCGACATCCGCGCCTGCCTGGCCTATGCCAGCGACACTCTCCGCGTCGAAAAAGTTTACCCATTAGCAACGACCTGATATGCGCCTGTTAGCCAACGAAAACTTCCCCGGCGACGCAATTGACGCGCTCCGTATGGCCGGCCATGACGTTCTTTGGGTTCGTACCGAAGCGCCGGGCAGCCCCGATTTGGCCGTGTTAGCCTGGGCGCAAACAGAAGATCGGATTCTAATTACGTTTGACAAAGACTTCGGCGAATTGGCTTTTCGGGCTGGATTACCAGCGTCTAGCGGTATCATCTTGTTCCGCATAGCCGCACCTTCAGCTGCCCGCGTTGCTCATGTCTCCGTAACTGCCCTGGCCAGTCGTTCTGATTGGGCTGGATATTTTTCAGTGGTTGAGGACCACCGTATACGGATGACGCCTCTGCCATAGATACGGATAGGCGACATTTATTCAGAAGTAACATCTCGGCTACTTCCTGAGAGTCGCCCCTACGCCAGATGTCACGCCAGCCCGGCAGCGGAGTGCGCATCTGAGGATGCGCACTCCTCTTCTCCCATTTGTGGAAATGATGAGGCTACGGCGCGGGCGTGGCGTCGGCAGGGGCGGCTTCGGGGGTGGGTAGCTGGATGAAATCGGCGCGGGACTGCTCAATGAAGTCTTGGGCGCTGAAGGGGGCTACAGCCACGTAGTAGGGGGATTCGGACCATTTGACGATGTAGTTGTCGTTGCTGGGGTCGTCGTCCTGGTCAGGCAGGCGGGCGCCAATGGTCAGGGTGTAGCTTTGGGTGCTGTTCTCCACGTTAGCCACGACGGTCACGGTAGCCTGCGGTTGATCCATCCCATAAGCGGCCTCGGCGGTCGCGCCTAATGGACGCACCAGGCGCAGGTTGAGGACGCGGGTCAACAGGCTGTTGACGGTCGTGCTGTTCAGGGTTTCCCCTTCCGCCAGCCCGTCCAGCGTCCAACTGCTTTCTCCTTCCGCGCCGGGGGTCTGGCGGAACGCCAGCGCGCCGTTGGCGTTGGTCAGGGTCAGGGCGGTCACGCTGTCCTGGGCGATGCCGCTGACGTAAACGGTGTCTACCCAACTGGCGGCGTTGGCGCTCAGTTCAAAGACATTCAAGTCGGCCACCAGGTAGGTATTATTCTCGCCATCCAGCCGGAA
>CAZDSN010000891.1:0-1791 GCA_964507675.1 uncultured Ardenticatenaceae bacterium
CGTCGCGCCTTCTTGCAGGATATTGCGGGCCGCCTGATGGGTCGCTCCACGCAGCTTCTTTCTTACGAAGATGTGCGCCCCCTGGTTAACATGCAAGGGGTGACGCCGCGCGGTTTGCAGGACATTCCCCTGGATGCCATTGTGGGCAGCGTCGGTCGCTATGAGGATTTCACCCGCAGCTTCCTGCCCCGCGCTGGCAGCGACGCCCAGCGTTGGGCCAGAGTGCGCATGGCCATCACTGAAATGACCGGCCTGCCCCCGATTGAGGTGTATAAGGTAGGAGACGCCTATTTTGTGTTGGACGGGAACCACCGCGTCTCGGTGGCCCGCGAGATTGGGGCCAAAACAATTTCCGCTTACGTGACGGAGGTCAGCACCAAACTGCCCGTTTCTACGGCGGACAGCGCCGATGAGCTGATTTGCAAAGTGCGCTACGCGGAATTCCTGGGGCGCACCCAACTGCGCCAACTGCGACCCGAAGCCGACCTGCGCATGACGGCATGTGGCCAGTACCGCCTGCTGGAAGAACAGATTGAGGCGCAGCGGCAGCGGTTGTGCCAGACTCTCCCCGCGCCCGTGACCACGCCCCAGGCTGCCGTTGTCTGGTACGATACGGTCTACACGCCCATCTGTGACGTGATTCGGGTGCAAGGAGTGCTGCGCGATTTTCCCCAGCGCACGGAAACAGACCTGTACGTCTGGTTGGTGGAGCACCAGCAAGAACTGCAAGAGAGATTAGGCTGGCAGATAAATGCGGACACGGCCGCGCTGGACCTGGCCGAGCAGCAAGGCAGTCGTGCCCACGGCGTAATCACGCGGGTGGGGGAACGGCTGCGGGATGCCATGCCGGCATTTTCCGAACAAAGCCCCCCCGGCCAATGGCGGCGCGAACGCCTCTCCGTGCGCCGCCGGCAGCGCTTGTTTGCCGATGTGCTGGTTCCCCTGCCGGCATTACCGCCAGACGCCCCGTCTACCACGGACGCCCAGCCAGAACCCTGGCCGGCGCTGGCGCAGGCGCTGCTGGTGGCGCAGCGAGAATCCAGTGTGCTGCATGGGCTGCACGTGTGCGCCGCCGCCGCTGCCGCCGAACAGGTCGAGGCAGTGCGGCAGCGGTTCCTGCGCATTTGCCGCGACGCGCACGTGCCCGCCGACTTTGCCCTGGAAACGGGGGAGATTGCCTACCACATCAGCCAGCGTACTCGCTGGATTGACCTCGTCGTCATCAACCTGGCCTATCCCCCCGCTGCCCAACCCCTGGCCCGCCTCAGTTCCGGCTTTCACGCCCTGGTGCAGCAGACCCGCCGCCCTATCCTGGCCGTGCCTCCCCATGCCGTTTCCCCCTTAAAGCGTGGCTTGCTGGCCTACAACGCCAGCCCCAAAGCCGACGAAGCCCTCTTCCTGGCCGCTTACCTGGCCCAGCGCTGGCGCATCCGCCTGGTAGTGCTCATCGTGGCTGAGGATGAAACGACCCTCAACCAGACCGCTGCCCGCGCCGGCGCCTACTTGCAGCAGCGCGCCGTTTCCGCCCTCTTTGTGCCCAAGACAGGCGCGGCGGCGGCGGCTATTCTACAAACCGCGGCCGATCAACAATGCGATTTCATCATCATGGGCGGCTACAGCTACGCCCCTCCCTTAGAACTGGTCCTGGGCAGCGCCGTCAACGAAGTCCTGCGCGGCGCGGACTGCCCCATCCTGATCTGCCGCTAACCCATTAACCATTCACCCATTCACCCATTAATTATTCCTCCTTTCCATCCATGAACCCTTTCACCCGCTACCTCTCCCGCCGCC
>CAZDSN010000892.1:0-1775 GCA_964507675.1 uncultured Ardenticatenaceae bacterium
GACTGACGGGCTGCGCTGCCTGGGCCAGATATGCCAGTACCTGTTCGTAGCGAACCGCATGGCGCAGCGCAAAAAGATGCGCCAATACCTGATTGGGGGGGACAGCCAGACTGAGAGTGACGGGCTGGGGAATGGGCGTGACCAGGTTGAGAGCCTGAAGTTGGGACAGCAGCGCGGGGGGGAGAGTGGTAGACGGCAGCCGCCGCAACCAATCCCGCCATTCCGGCGGAGCCTGATCAGGACGCATGGCTGCCGCCCAGATAGTGGTTTCGGGCTGGCGCTGCACCAGACCTGCGGCTATAAGCTGTTCAATGTGGGCAGGCGTGGCCGCCGTCGCTCCCAGCACGGTCGTTTCTGGCGGCAGCGGGTCGGCGCTGTTCCCCAGGTAGGCCAACACCTCCGCCTGTTTGCTGGCGCGGCCTAACTGCTGTACGGCTGTCCCTATTTGTTTGGGTCCGGCGATCAATTCTGCCGTGCGAATCTGGCGGGGACGAATGCGGGGCGTATCCAGGATAGAGCCTTTGATCAGGATATTGCGCCGCACCAGTTGGTTGGCGGCATTCTCCCATTTGATTTTGGGCAGCGCCCGTCTTATCTGCCGCCCGCGCAAATCCCCCTTCTGCCGCAGCAGGTCCACCAGCGCCTGCTGCACGTCCGTCAGGCGGCCGCTGCCATCCCAAAAGGGGTTAATGTCCAGCGTTATATCAGCCCAACGAGTCAGACCCGGCGGCAGCAGCAGGCGGATACAGGCGTTGAGCGGAGCCAGGTAGTGCTGGCTGATCCACTGCGCCAGCTCGATTTGCCAGGGGTAGAGCATAGGCTCTGGGTCTACCAGACCAAGAATCGGCTTGGTTTCAGGGACAGGAGCAGCGCCGGCAAAACTAATGACCAACCCTTGCGCCAGACGACTGCCAAACTCAACTTCGACCAGGTGGCCGATTTGTATCTGGGCGCGCAGGTCAACCGGCACATGATAATGAAAGGTACCTTCCAGGGCAGCCTCAATATTGACCACCAGTTCGGCAAACAGCCTGTCTGGGGGCTGGGAGGCGGCGGTCATAGCGGGGACGGGTGTGTTACTCTCCATAAGGCCTTCAACCACAGCCGGTCAGGTGGGCGATGGACGGCTTGTCAGAATCAGGTGGGCAGACTATCATCAGGCAAGTGCAAAAGTAGAAAGTAGGAAGCGGAAGATAAAGAAGACAAAGGTCTAGAAAGGCTGATCATTCTAATGATACCATCCGACGGCAATCCTACCATTTTATGGGGCGATCCGGAACATGCCGGCATTCGTCTGCTGCTGATACCTTTGTTAATCAGTGGTTTTCTGGTTGGTTACTCTTTGCTGCGGGTGGTGTTGGCGTGGATCATACCGGGCAGCGAATTTTTGACGACTATCGCCTGCGTGGGGGGGCTGCCTTTAGGGTTGGGATTGTCCTACCTGGGCGAAAATCTACTCAAGCGATTCTGGCGCAGTGGGCGGGCGGTGGTGATAGAGAATGCCGGCATTGCCCTGCAAGTCAACAAGCAGACGGTGCACCGCTTCCAACCACAGTCCAATCTTAACCTGGTTAAATGGTCTTTCCCTCTGGCCGCCTACCCTCGCGGCGGGCGAGAGCGGCGGGCGCCGCGACAATGGGTGTGCCTGGCCTGCCAGTTGCGGCAGGAGGAGGGGCGTCTAGTAGTACACACTTTCCTATCGCCCAAAGAGGCAGCCCCGCTGATTGCCGCCTAAGGTTTTCACGCAATTAACCCGGCGGACGTTTATGACATTT
>CAZDSN010000893.1:0-1771 GCA_964507675.1 uncultured Ardenticatenaceae bacterium
CTTAACGCCCGCCAGGAAGCAATTGCCGCAGCCACGCAAGAAGCAGAAATTGCCACCGCTCTGGCTGGAAAGGAATGGCTGGGTGAAGCGCGTTTCGATTACGAGCTAAGCGTGTGGTTGGTGAATTTCACCGATAAAGATGATAACGCTTTAGCCAGCGCGCATGTCAACCTGAATAAAAAACGGTACGTCCCGCGCCAGGATCGTCACCAGGCCAGACCAGTGCGCCTGGTGACGAAGTATGAGATTGCAGGTTAAAAGAGATGAGAGAGCAACGTAAACGACTAATCGGAGTTGTGACCAGCGACAAGATGGACAAGACTGTGGTCGTGGCCGTCGCTACCACCAAGCGCCACCCGCTGTATGGCAAAGTGGTCAATCTGGTGAAGAAATATCAGGCTCACGACGAAAACAATGAGTGTCGCGTTGGCGATCAGGTGCAGATCATTGAATCGAAACCGATCAGCCGGCATAAGCGATGGACGGTCATGGCCATCCTGAAGCGCGCTGAAGTGGAATAGGAGACGAGGTCATGATTCAACAAGAGAGTCTCTTAAACGTAGCTGATAACTCGGGCGCCCGCGAAGTAGCCGTTATCCGGGTGATGGGCGGCTCCAAGCGTATTTACGGACACGTGGGCGACATTGTGGTGGCCACGGTAAAGAAAGCCGCGCCAAATGGCACAGTGAAAAAGAGCAGCGTGGTCAAGGCGGTCATTGTACGTACTAAGAAGGAATATCGCCGGGCGGATGGCAGCTATATTCGTTTTGATGACAACGCCGTTGTTATCTTAGGAACGGATGGTCGCACCCCTGTCGGCACTCGCATTTTCGGCCCAGTGGCGCGCGAACTACGCGAGAAAGGCTTTAGTCGTATTCTGTCACTCGCGCCAGAAGTGCTGTAGGAGAGGATGGTTATGCGTCTAAAAGTAGATGATCAGGTAGAAGTGATTGCCGGCAATTTCAAAGGGGTACGCGGCAGTGTTCTGCACGTTTATCCAGAAAAGAACCGTGTCGTGGTGGCTGGCGTTAACATCGTCAAGAAACACCAAAAGCCACGACAGACGGGCGGCCGGCCAGCTCCCGGCGGCATCATCGAATTTGAAGCCCCCATTGATGCTTCAAAGGTCATGTTGGTCTGCCCAACCACCGGTAAACTAACGCGCATCGGTCTTCGTCGCGATGAAAATGGACGGCGTGTCCGCTACTCGAAAAAGAGCGGGCAATCCATAGACTAAACTAACTGGCGCTGTGCCAGGCAGGCGTCTCGAAAGCAAGACCTGCCTGCTACTCAGCCTGGAGGATAACATGGGAATTACACCGTTGCCAGAGCAGTACAAAGAAGCTGTTGTGCCCGCTCTGATGAAGGAATTTGAATACCGAAGCGTGATGCAAGCGCCGCGCATTGAAAAAGTCGTCGTGAACGTTGGCTTAGGCGAAGCCCTGGACAACCCCAAGGCGCTGGAATTTGCTGTACGCGACATCACCCTGATCACAGGGCAGAAGCCAGTTGTGACCAAAGCCCGCAAATCTATCGCTAGCTTCAAATTGCGCGAAGGGCGCACCATCGGGGTCAAAGTAACGCTGCGCGGCGACCGCATGTGGAGCTTCTTAACCAGATTGATTCACGTGGCGCTGCCCCGCACCCGTGATTTTCAGGGCATTTCCCCCTACTCTTTCGACGGCCGTGGCAACTATACCCTGGGCCTGCGTGAGCAATTGATCTTCCCTGAGATTCGATACGATTCCATAGACAAAGTGCGGGGAATGGA
>CAZDSN010000894.1:0-1761 GCA_964507675.1 uncultured Ardenticatenaceae bacterium
CATTGTCCCAGTGGGGGCGTAACGCCATCAGCAGCGTAAACAGTAATATTGGCGTCCAGCAAAGCCTGTCCCACTGTTTGCGCCGCCGTCCGCACCGCCAATTCCTTGCCGTCATCCAGGATCGTCACCATCAGAAACTGGCGGATGTCTAACTGCGCGGGCAGCGGCGTCTGAGATAGGACGTTGAAGGCAACCGGCTGATTATTGGCAAAAATACGGTCAGTGCGTTGTACTGTGCGCCGGATCTCCGTCAGGAAGGCGCTTACAGTGGGCTGGTGTGTCCAGAATACCTGCGTATCGTCATCGGTGTGCAAGGTAATGGAGAGGGCTTTTTGCACAACAATGGCTGTTTCGGCGTGAGGAGGTGAGTCCAGATCAGGGGTAACGTAGTCGGCGGCGTTGAGGGAAATTCCGGCGTCCGCCAGCACATTAGCCACCGTATCAAAGCGCCCGGTGACCGAACGGCGTTCGGCTTCGGTCAGGGGTGTGGAAACATAAATAGTATACTCCTCCTGCGCCCACAGATAGGTTACGCGGGCCAGGCCCAACAGCGTTAGCAAGGCCAGGGACGCCAGCAGGATTAGTTTGACAACGCGGGGAAGTTTAGTCATGGCGCTGGGGAATAACGGTGCGGCATGTGCTGCGGTATATGCCGCGGCATGTGCCCATGAGACCGACGATGACCAGGTGTTCCTGATCACCCGAAGCATCCATCTTAGTGCTGCTTCCTTCCGGACCTGACACGGTTCGACGGCGTTTCGCCGCCAGGGACCCAATCATCGCCGGTGCCATGGGCACATAGCAGGGAGGAAATAGTAACAAAAGTAGCAGATGTCGTCAAATAAACGTTAATTCCACATGCCCAACACTTCGGGGCCACGATCAATTTCCCAGGGGTAGATAACGTAGCGGTTGGTTACAGCGGCATAGTAGTCGGGGGCAATGCCTGGGTAAAGCGAGGTGCCTGGCTTATAGTGCAAGACACACGTTTCAGGATGGCCGCCGGCAGCGTCAATGCGGCTGGCGACAGTGACAATGTTGCGCCCGCGCGTCCAGACGTCGTCTACGACCAGGATGCGCCGATCTTGCAGCAAACTGCTGTCGGGGAACTGCAGAAATTCGGGTAACACGTGCCTTTCCAGGTTCCGGTCAAGCGCCAGACCAGGGAAATCGGCAGGAAAACGAACGGAGGCGGTCAAGATATAGGTTATATTCAAGGCCTCGGCCAACATGCCGCCAGGCACAATGCCGCCTCGGGTAATAATCACCATCGAATCAAAACGCCCATGAATCTGTGGGGCCAGGTAGTCAATCAGACGGTCTACGTCTGACCAGGTGAGAACTTCGCGTTCCATCCACAACTCCTTGTAGAGACCATGATAGCTAGTTTGTCAGCCTTCAGCCAGAAACCAGGTTTTCTGCGGTAAAACGTCGCCAGCAAGTGGTTAAAGACCTGGTTCTCCGAAGTTGACGGGTCAAAGGAGTTCAACTACTTGACGAAGTTGAACTCCTGTTACTGGTTTTAATAGGGGGGCAAACGGTCACTCGTGTAGGCGGAGCGTTGTGGAACGGCAAACAACCGCACCAGGACGAAGCCGGCTACAAAACCGCCTATGTGGGCAAAAAAGGCCACGCCGCCTTCTGGCTGCATTCCGCCCAGGCTGCCAAAGCCGCCAAAAAGCTGGATGGCAAACCAAAAGATGAGGACGATGACCGCCGGTACACGGGTGACGAAATAGCCGATCAGGGTGACGATACGGG
>CAZDSN010000895.1:0-1745 GCA_964507675.1 uncultured Ardenticatenaceae bacterium
GCCCAGTTCACCAACATCAGATGATCGGTGAGGTTGGCATTTTTGACGGATTCAATGGTCAGGGTGTTGCCGCCGTTGACGGGGACGTTGTAATCGGTGCTGGCGTTGAATGTGTGGCTGGCGTTGCTGACGCCGGAGCCGGTGAAGGTATTGGTGGTGTCTACGGTGAAGCCGTTCAGTTTGACGCGGTAGCTGTGGGTTTCGTGTTGAATCCAGCCCCAGACTTCCGCGCGAATGGGTACGGCGGTGTTTTGTGGCGAGGCCACCAGGTTATCCAGCGTAAAGTTAATGGAGAGGGTGTTGTCGCCGGCGCTGTTGAGCGGGGCGCGCCAATACCAGTGGTCATTGGCGTCGGCAGTGGGGATGCGGCTGTAGTAGCTGTCGTCTTCTTCGAGATGGTAGGTGGCGGGGTAGCCGTCAGGACGCGGATCGCCGTTGGGGTTGGCGGCTGCCTGGGCCATGCGCTGGCCAGCGCTGCCGCCGTAGGTCAGCCAGTAGACGTTGGTGTCTGTTTCCTGGGTGCGCAGGGCCGCGCCAAAGAAGAGGATGGTATCGCCATTTTCAAACTGGTTGTTGCCATTGGCGTCCAGCAGTTGAATGTCAATTTCCTGGTCGCGGTGGCACATGCGTAAGGTGGCTGCGGAGACGGCGGCGGGCATGCCGGCATTGGCCAGGCTTTGGTGGCTCAGGGCATAGATGCCGCTTTCTGACACGGCAATGCGAAAGGCGTTGCTGCCCAGGCAGGGGGATGCGGCGGTGACGGCGGCGGGTAGGGGGGCTGCCGGCAACTGTCCCGCTGCCGCCCCGGCAGCGCGTTGCCGCCAACTGCGGGCCTGTTCGTAATTAAGCAGCGTGCGCTGCAGGATGCTTTCAAATAGGGCGCTGTCTGCGGAAGCAGATGGCGTTTGGGTCTGGCCTGGCGGATACACAAAATCAATGCGGACGAGCAAATCGGTGTAAACGCGCAATGCGCGTTGGGCTGTGTTTGCCTGAACCGGGTTCACGGCCACCACGATCACGCGCTGCTGGCGCAGCCAGGTCTCCGGCCCCAGGCTTACCGGCTGCGCCGGATAGAAAGCATCCAGGGCGTAGGCGGCCTGGTTGGGGGAACGGCTGTAACTGAATTCAGGGACGGCGTGGGGATTGCCATACTCGTAGGCCACCAGTTCGCTTTGGGCGACCGGGGCCGGCGTCACGCCGGTCAAGTGGTAGTAGTCGCTTTGCAGGAGGGTCAGGCGGGGCACAGCGCCAGGGGGCAGGGCGATAAAGGCGCTCTGCTGCGGCAGTTCTGGCAGACCGGCGGCTGACAGAGTGGCGTAGCCGGCCATCTGCAGCCGGGTCATGCCTTCTCCCGTAGGGAGATGCGTCTGCTGCAACAGGGGCGTCTTAATTTGCAGCGTCAGGCCCGTGTCGCCGGCGGACAGGAGTTGTATGCCTGGGGTGCTTTCGGTGTGGGCGTAGGAGGGGAGCGAGGCGGCGGCGGTAATGGCTATCAAGATCAGCACAACAGCCAGAATGATCAGCCGTCGCCTGGCGCGCGGCATAAGCCTGCGGGCCGGGGTCAGATTCGCTTCGACGTAATCCATAAGGGTCTGTTCCTCAAAGGCTTTTCCCAGACAGCAACAAGGGCCAGATAAACGAATTTTATCTAGCCCTTGCCTGATTACTGGGGTAGATACCCTCCTGCGAGTATCTTCAGTTGTACAAACCAGTTTGCCCGCAGACAAACCCAAACAAGGCCACCC
>CAZDSN010000896.1:0-1737 GCA_964507675.1 uncultured Ardenticatenaceae bacterium
CTGGGCCAGCATCATGGTGCGCTTGACACTGAAGCGTAACTTGCGCGCGGCTTCCTGCTGCAAAGTCGAAGTGATAAAGGGTGGCACCGGGTTGCGGCGCTTTTCCTTGTTGGTGACGGACTGAACGGTGTAAACTGCGTCGACCAGCGCGTCGACGATGGATTGCGAGGCAGCCCCGTTGGTAATTTCAGGGTTTTCACCGTTGATCTTGGCGAGGTGGGCCTTGAGCGTGGGCGGCTTCTTGGCTCCCAGGCTGATGTCGATGGACCAGTATTCGCGGCTAATGAACGCCCGGATCTCTTTTTCGCGCTCCACGATGAGGCGCAGAGCGACGGTTTGGACGCGGCCGGCCGATAGCCCCCGGCGGACTTTGTCCCATAACAGCGGAGAAATCTTGTAACCCACCAACCGGTCCAGCACACGGCGCGCCTGCTGGGCGTCCACCAGGTTGACGTTGACCGCCAGCGGTGTCTCAAACGCCTTCTGAATGGCGTTTTTCGTGATTTCGTTGAACATCACGCGGAAAAACTTGAGGCCGCCCTTTTTGTCCTGCAGTTCCTCCTGCAAGTGGGCGCAGATCGCCTCACCTTCGCGGTCAGGGTCAGCAGCCAAATAGACGGCGTTGGTGCCTTTGGCAGCGGTTCGCAGTTCGCCGATCAGCTTTTTTTTGCCTTCGATTACTTCATAAACGGGCTTGAATTCGTTTTCCACATCCACGGAAAGATCCTTTTTGGGGAGATCTTTGACGTGGCCGAGCGAGGCCTTTACAACGAAGTCCTTGCCGAGGTACTTGCCGATCGTTTTCGCCTTCGCCGGGGATTCGACGATGACGAGGTTCTTTGCCATGAGAGTTGAGACGCCTTCCTTACCTTGCCGAACACGCGCACAACGGATCGTGCCGCGACCTGTGCGCTACAAACAACCAAAATCGTAGCACGAAGCGCGAGGCTACCGCCCCAATGGAGGCGAATAGATACGGGTATTCATGTTGATGCGAGGAATGGGCGCAGGATGCCACGAACCAGCTTATTCCTTTGATTGAACAACTTAGAGTGAAGTCTATCGGCCAATGAAGTCCTTCACTGCCCTCTGGCCGCCCCTGCGCCGCGCAGAAGCAGGAGGACGGCGACGGGTAGGAATGCGTCAAATTGGCGCGCTTCATTGATCTGCCCTACCAGCAACGTAACGCCCAGCAACACCGGAAACAAAAGGACACATTGCCTCAGTTCGAGGGGCGCTGAACGCCACCCCGCCGCGATCGCGGCACCGAACCACAGGAACAATAACATGGTGGCGGTCAGGTCGTATGGTCTCACCAGCAAATACTCCAGGTTGACCCACACATTTCCGCTAAACCAGGCAGCCGAGGCCGGAAGCGCTTGAAACAGCGCCGCTCGGACCGCGCCGTGAATCGCCAGTTGGCCGGCGACCATCCACAACCAGCCCTTCTCCCCCCAAAGCAGGAGCGCGGAGAGCAGGATGAGGAAGAGGATGTTTTCGTGATTCAGCGTCGCGACGCCAATCACCAGCAGATACCAACCACGGCGCCGCTGGAACAGCAATGTGAGGCCAAGGGCGTAGAAAAAGACGATCCCCATGTCATAGAACGTGTAATAGATGAAGGTGTGGCCCAGGATGCCGGTAAGCAGAACAGGGGCCAGAAACGCCCGCTCACGTTCGACATAAAGTTGCGCCAGCCTCCAGATGGCAGTCATAGCCAGTAACAGGGCGACGCAT
>CAZDSN010000897.1:0-1724 GCA_964507675.1 uncultured Ardenticatenaceae bacterium
CTGCACCACGTTGCCCGTGTGCATATCCAGATGCAAGAAGCGCAGCCCGTCCGCGTCGGCGTACAGTTCATCCATCAACCGCTGCCCATGCGCCGCCGCCTGCTGGATAAGCTGGCGCAGCCGCGGCGGGAAAACGCCGGTATCCTCCGCCACCCCCACCGGCGCGCCAAACGGCCACACCTGGTCCAGGCGGGTGCGGCAAAAATCGGGCGGCGGCTGGTAGGTGTCGGCGTGGTTGTGCAGATGGGCCATCAACGCCCCCAGTTTGTACAGAGTCAGGCGGGACAACTGGTTGCCAATGATACGCCCATCCAGCCAGGCAAAGACGGCGCAGTGGCGGGGTTCCAGCATGTCGGGCGGATCCAGCGTCACCACCCATTCGCCTGCAGCGGTAGGCAGCGGCGCGGGCACCAGCAGGTCTGTCTCTTGTCGCAGCGTCGCCAGCCAGGCCATTTCCGAGCGGATTTCAATTTCGGCGCGCCCGCCCGGTTTGTTAATGCGCAGCACGTACCGCTGCCCATCCCGCGTATCCACCCGAAAAATGGCGTTGTAATCGTGGCTGAGCAGGCGCACAGCCACCACGTCCAGCGCATACGCCGCCAGCGCCGTCCAGGCCAACTGCTGCAAGCGGCGTATTTTGCCTTGCCGCGAAAGTTCGTAGAAGTACTTCATGGCGCACGCATGGATCCGGAGAGCGTGTGGCCCAACGCCCTCACTTCACCCTTCATACCTCATACCTCAAAACAGCTTACTGCACCGCTACGGCCACAAAATCAATCGCCAATTGTACCTCGTCCGTGACATTCGCCACATCCGGAACGCTGGGAATTGCCAGTTTGTAAGCCTCGCGGGTAACGGTGGCTGTGGCTGTGCCGGACAACTGCGTGGGGGACGTGGCTACCGCGATGACGTTAAACGTGACCGGGTTGGTAATGTCGCGGATGGTCAGGTCGCCGCTGATCTGAAAACTGATTTGCTGCCCTGGCGCGGCGCTGGCCGGCAGCCCGCTGATTTGCGTGGGCGTGAAGGTAATGAACTCGTATTGGTCGGTGTTTAGAATACGGTTGCGGATGGCATTGTTGCGGAAGTTGTTGTCCGTCAGCAGCGTGCGGGCGTTAATCGTGATCGTGCCCATCTGGGTCGCCGGCAAGTCGTTCAGGTCAACGGCAATCTGCCCGGCCACCTGATCGGTGACGCCGACGACCGTGGTGCGCACGCCGCGCAAATCTTCTTCCAGGGTGAAGCTGACTTGCGAGTCCGCCTGGTTAATTTCATAAAGGGTGATGGCCGGCGCGACAGCCGCTGCCGTGGGGGCGGCCACTTCCACTTCCGTTTCCGCTTCTGCGGTCGTGGCGGCAGCCTCAGTGGGGGGCGTTTCCGGCTCTGCCGGCGCGGCGACAGCGGCGGTTGGCTCTACGGCGACGGGCGTCGCCAACTGTAAGGGAACCGCTTCCAAGGGCCCGCTGGCGGCTTCGGGTTCGCCCAAAACGTAGTCGTACAGCAAAACGCCGCCCACGACGAGCAGGACGACGACGATCAAACCAATCAACCAGTTACTTTGTTTCTTGTTCTGCATCTATGTATCTCCTTGGCAGCGCCAGCACCCGGCGCGCCAACACCTGGAGCGCCAGCGTCCTTGCCGGCAGCGTCCTTGCCGGCAACATTCTTTCTGGCAGGCGCCGGCGGCAATTGCAAATCAATCTGCGCCATTCTGCGAAATCTGT
>CAZDSN010000898.1:0-1723 GCA_964507675.1 uncultured Ardenticatenaceae bacterium
GGCCTCTATATAGCATTTTACGACAATGGGCAAAACGAGGTACGGGCTGAATACGCCGTACCGGAAGTGTACCAGGGGTATCCGGGCATCGTGCATGGCGGCATTGTGGCCGCCATGTTGGATGAAGTGGTGGGGCGGGTGGCCATGATTGGCGACCACCATCACTTTATGTTTTCGGTGACGCTGGAAGTCAAATACCGCCATCCTGTACCCACGCAAACGCCGCTGCGGCTGGTGGGGCGGATTGTGCGGCTGCGCGGGCGGCTGGGCAAAGCCGTCGGGGAAGTGCAACGGTTGGACGGCCAGATTCTGGCGGAAGCGGAGATGACGCTGGCTGACGTGCCGGCAGACATCGTCACCAACGCCAACATGGATGCCCTCGGCTGGCGCATTGACCCGTAACCCCATCCCTTATATTGGGTCAGCCATCTCATTGCCTCTTTACCCTGCTTTTGCTACACTGTTTCCATAAACTGAAAGCAGACGGCATGTTGGTTTGCTTTCGTCTTTCTGTTTTCATGTCGAGGATGCCTTGCACTCGTTTGCGCCGCTGCTCACTCCCCCTCATCGGTTTGTCGCCAGGCAGAGGTCACCTTATCCCCAGGCTGCCGGTCTGCTGGCCCTCGTCTTGCTGCTGTTGACCGCCTGTCTGGGAGGAAGAGAAGCGGCACAGACACGGGGCGACATCGCCCGGTTGGGTGGCACAGCCATGCTGGTCTGCGATCAAGCCTGCGCCGACCAGGCGCAGTGCGGCGAATCCTCCAACGGTGGGCAGGTCGTTCTGCTCAACGGGCAGGCCCCGGCCACCCTTACCCATACCCTGGCCGTTCCAGTTAGCACCAACGTACAAATCCAGACTGTCCAATCTATGCCCGCCGTGCAGTTGGCTACCGGCACCATCTTAGAAGTGCTGTTCTACCAGGTATTCGTCAGCGAACGGCAGCAGAGTGGCTGGGTAGCCGGCTGGTGCATTCAGGGTACGCTCGAACCCACGCCCTTGCCCTAGCACGCCCTGGCGCATCCCGTTTGATGCCACAACCATGACCACCCAACCCGACTCCCACGCTGTCCTGCAAGCCCTGACTGCCGCTTTGGCGGCAGGAGAAGCGGTTGTGCTGGCCACCATCGTGCAAGAACAGGGATCAGTGCCGCGACATGCCGGCAGCAAAATGCTCATCTACAACGATGGGCGCACCCTGGGCAGCATTGGCGGCGGGGAAATGGAGGCGCAGGTTATAGTCGCAGCCCTGCCGCTGCTGGCTTCCAGGCAAACCTACCTGCTCACGTATAACCTGGTAGACCCACAGCGGGGCGATCCTGGCGTTTGCGGCGGTCAGGTGCAAATCTTTTTGGAGCCATACCACCCGCCCGCCGCTCTGCTCATTCTGGGCGCGGGCCACGTGGGGCGCGCCCTGGTTCACCTGGGAGGCTGGCTGGGTTATCGCGTCGTCCTTTATGACGACCGGCCAGAGTATGCCACGCCGGAGCAGATCCCGGCGGCGCATATATACTTGAACGGCAGCATTGAGGATGCCCTCGCCCAATTCCCAGTCACCGGGCACACTTACGTGGCCGCCGTGACGCGCAACGTCGAGGTAGACCGGCTCATTTTGCCTAAACTGTTGGCCTCGCCGGCCGCCTACATTGGCGTCATTGGCAGCCGCCGCCGCTGGGCCGAGACCAGACGCCTGCTGCTGGCCGACGGCATCACCGAAGATCAGCT
>CAZDSN010000899.1:0-1720 GCA_964507675.1 uncultured Ardenticatenaceae bacterium
GGTAGTACTTGACAAAGAGGCATCGGCTGGCGTAAAATGGAGAAAATTTAGCCATGTCTAAAAATATTTTTTATGGCGGTAAAAGGGATGGGTTGTATGAGCGACTTTGTGATTGAGACCAGGAAGCTGACGCTATATTACGGCATCCACCGGGGCATCCAGGACGTGGATTTACAGGTGAAGGCGGGGGAGGTGTTTGGCTTTTTGGGGCCGAACGGGGCCGGCAAGACGACAACTATCCGCGCGCTGCTGGACATTATTCGCCCCACGTCGGGAACAGCGCACATTTTCGGCCTGGACTGCCAGCGGGAAGGTGTAGCTATCCGGCGGCGGGTTGGTTATTTGCCGGGGGAGTTGAGTATGCCGGCAACCATGCGCGGGCAGCAATATCTGGACATGGTGCGTTCGCTGCGAGGCAATCAAGTGGAGCGCCAGTATGAGCAGTCGTTGTGCCAACGCCTGAACCTGGACGCCAGCCGCCGCATCCGCGAATATTCGCGCGGCAATAAACAGAAACTGGGCCTGGTGGCGGCGTTTATGAGCCAGCCTGACCTGCTCATTCTGGATGAGCCGACCAGCGGGCTGGACCCATTGGTGCAGCAGACAGTGATGGAATTAGTGCAGGAGACGCGCAACGCCGGACGCACGGTGTTCTTTTGCTCCCACATTTTGCCCGAAGTACAGGCTGTCGCCGACCGCGTGGGCATTATTCGCGCGGGCAAACTGGTAACGGTAGAGCGGGTGGATACGCTGACGACACAGCAGTTTCGCCGTCTCAGTTTGCGCTTTGCGGTGGAACCGCCAGCCACGGCGTTTGCCTTTGAGGGGGTGCGGGAGACAACCCGCTCCGCCCACGAAATCACATTGGAAGTGGCGCAGAATATGCCGGCAGTGATGCAGGCCGCGGCTACCTATGAAATTTTGGACATTGAAACGCATCCCGTGACGCTGGAGGAAGTCTTCCTGGCGTACTACGGGGCGAATGGGAATGGAGGTTGAGATGCTGCGACTTTTATGGCAAGAAACGTGGGGTCGCCGTGGGGCGATTATAGGTTGGGGAGTGGGGCTGGGTCTATGGGCTGTGATTGCGTTCGTCTTATATCCATCACTGGCGGAACAAATGGCTAACCTGCAACTGCCTGATTTCTACAAAGCCATCGGGGACATGAGCAACATTGGCAGCCTGGAGGGGTTTGTGGACCTGGAATTCTTCACCTGGATACCGCTGGTGTTGGGAATTTATGCTTTAACTGCCGGCACGGGCACGCTGGCTGGCGAAGAAGAAGCGGGCACGTTGGAATTGATGATGGCGCAGCCCCTACCTCGCTGGCAATTGGTCTTGATGAAAGCGGTCGCCCTGGGGATAGCCGTATTTCTCATGTTGCTCATTTCATTTGGGGGCACTGTGGCCGGGTATCAGGCGGTGATGGGCCAGGTAGAAACAGACGTAACGCTGGGTCGCCTGCTGGCGGCGACGTTGAATGGCTGGCCGGTGGTGATGGTCTTTGCCATGTTGAGCATGTGGCTGGGGGCGTATTTGCCGCACCGCCGCCATGCGGGGGCGATAGCTACCCTGGCGCTCATTGTGACCTACTTTATGAACAGCCTGGGCAACCTGATAAACGACCTGCAGCCGCTGCGCCCCTGGTCGCCCTTTTACTACTTTGCCAGTTTTGACACGTTGATCAACGGCATGGATGCCGGCAATGTGCTGACACTG
>CAZDSN010000900.1:0-1715 GCA_964507675.1 uncultured Ardenticatenaceae bacterium
CAAAAAGATAAAATATTCAGGTCTATAGATGAATACACTGTTTTGCGTCATTGAAGCTATAATTCAACTATTTTAAATCAGGTACTATATTTTTGAAAATCAATTCTTCATTGCGAAAAGAAAGATCATTGACAATGAACTATCGCGAGTAAAAAAAAATTCAAATCAATCCTGATAAAAACCAAGCTATTTTAAAAGTATTAACATGGACAACAACAGTTTCCCACCTTTCCTCTGCCAAAAAAGATCGGGAAAATGCCTATTTTTGCGCCTCAATGGATCAAGGTATGCAGAGGACAAAAGTCAATGACGTATTGAAAATGGAAGCCGATGGACGCAGTCTAAGTGTTATGGGCTGGGTGCGAACGTTTAGGAGTAATAGATTTATTGCTATCAATGATGGTTCATGTTTGGCCAATCTCCAGGCATATGTAGATTTTGAAAAATGGGATGAAACTCTGCTCAAAAAGCTAACTCCTGGTGCTGCTCTTCATGTCGTTGGCCGATGGCAAAGTTCTCAGGGAGCAGGTCAGAAAGGCGAGTTGGTGGTGGAAAAATTACATATTTTTGGAGAAGCTGACCCATCTGTTTATCCTTTGCAGCCGAAGAAGCATTCCTTGGAATTTCTAAGACAAATCGCCCACTTGAGATTTCGAACGAATACATTTTCAGCAGTTTTCAGAATCAGACACCAATTGGCATTTGCCATCCACGAATTTTTTCATAACAGGGGTTTTATTTATTTACATTCACCGATTATTACAGCTTCTGACGCAGAAGGTGCAGGAGAGATGTTTCAGGTGACGACATTAGATCTGAAAGCTCCTGCAAGAACAGAAGAAGGGGAAATCAATTTTAAAGAAGATTTTTTTGGTAGGGCAGCCAATCTTACTGTGTCAGGACAATTGGAAGGAGAGCTGGCTGCGATGGCTCTGTCTCAGGTCTATACTTTTGGCCCTACGTTCAGAGCTGAAAAATCGAATACTCCAAGGCACCTCGCTGAATTTTGGATGATTGAACCGGAAGTCGCATTTGCAGACCTGCACTCCAATATGGATCTCGCTGAGGATTTGCTAAAGCACGTCATCCATCAGGTGGTCAATAATTGTTCTGAAGACCTACAGTTTCTTCATGACCGTGAGCGAGAAGACGAAATGACAAAACCCCAAGCCGAGCGCAACACCATGGGACTCAAAGAGAGACTCCAATTTGTACTCGACAATGATTTTGAAAGAATCACCTATACTGAGGCGATTGAAATATTAAAAAATTCAACACCAAATAAAAAAGGTAAATTCCAATATCCTGTGGACAAATGGGGCATCGATTTACAATCAGAGCATGAGCGGTATCTTGTAGAAAAGCATTTTTCAAAACCAGTAATACTGACCAACTATCCAAAGGAAATCAAAGCATTTTACATGCGTGTTGACGATGGTGAAAAAACGGTAGCGGCAATGGATATTTTATTTCCCGGAATTGGAGAAATAGTCGGGGGATCACAGCGCGAAGAAAGGCTAGATGTGCTGACAAGACGGATGCAGGAAATGCATATTCCTTTGGAAGAAATGTACTGGTATCTGGATACACGCCGCTTTGGTACCTGTCCTCATGCAGGTTTTGGATTGGGATTCGAGAGATTAGTGCTTTTCGTTACTGGCATGACCAACATTCGCGACGTTATTCCTTTTCCAAGATTCCCTGGAAATGCTGAA
>CAZDSN010000901.1:0-1707 GCA_964507675.1 uncultured Ardenticatenaceae bacterium
GGCACGCTGCTGATTGCCGACGAGATTCAGTGCGGTTTATGCCGCACGGGTGAGATGTTTGCCGTCAACGCTGAAAGCGTCGCTCCTGACATTCTTTTGCTAGGCAAAACGTTGGGCGGCGGCGTGATGCCTCTCAGCGCCTTGCTGACGACCGACAACATTTACTTTGCCAGCAAAGCCGACACGCCTCGCTCGCCGCTGCACACGCCCACTTATGGCGGCAACACGCGCGCCTGCGCTGTCGGGCTGGCGGTGCTGGCGGAATTGACAACAACCGATATGGCCCGCCAGGTGCAGGAGTCTGGCGCGTATTTGATGCAGCGGCTGCAGGCGCTGCAAGCGGAGCAGCCTTTAATTGCCGATGTGCGCGGGCGGGGGCTAATGATTGGTGTGGAGTTTGCCCCGGCGACGCGCGGTCTGGGGACGCTGGTCACGGCGGGAGTGGCTAACCGGTTGTCGCGGGAGTATCTTGCCGGCATTGTCATTAAAGAACTCCTCAGCCGCCACCGCATCATGACTGCCTACACGCTCAACAACGTCAACACCCTGCGTGTCCAGCCCCCCTTCGCTGTGACCAAAGAGGAAATGGACCACTTCGTGGACAGCCTGGGACAAACGCTGGCCGACCTGGGCAGCTTCACCAAAGCCGCCGTCAAATCCCTACCCGATATGATGCGCCTGCGCCGCGCCTGATTATTTTGCTGTACGCGATCAGGATTACGCAAATGTTCCCGCGAAATCTGCGCAATCCTGATCGAATTTCTATCGGATAAGGTGTTCAATGTCGTCATCCTCTCCCGCCAGATTAACGTTTCAGCCGGCCGCGCCGCCCGGCTTTGGCGATCAGTACAACAGTTGGGCCTGGTCTATGCTCTGGTGGCAGGGCGCGCTTTACGTGGGCACGCACCGCGCCTGGTATTGCGCCCAACGCGCTGCCCACACCTCCGCCCTGCCGGGCCTTATCAAGAAAACCCTGGGCCGCTACGTGATTCCCCCGCCCGATCCGGCTGCCAACTGCCCCGACTCTGTTTTTGACATTCCTCTGCAAGCGGAAATCTGGCGCTGGACGCCCGACGACAACTGGCAGCGTGTACACCAATCGCCGCAGGATGTGCCCATTCCGGGACAGCCGGGGCGGTTCGTGGCCCGCGAAGTGGGCTATCGCTACATGACCGCCTTCACCGAGCCGGACGGCGTGGAGGGGATGTACGTGTCGGGCGTTAATGCTCGCTACCTCTATCGCGATTTGCCTGCTCCCTGCCTGCTGCGCACGGTGGACGGGCTCCATTTTGCGCCCGTGCCGCACGATCCGGGCACGTTCATGGGCGACCTGGACAGCTACACCTTCCGCTCTATTTTTGACTACAAGGGACGGCTGTTCGTCCTTTCCGGGCACATGCACGGTTCTGGCGTGCTGTTGGAATCGGCTAATCCGGCTGCCGGCAACGACGCCTTCCGCCAGGTCAGCCCGCCCGGCATGAAAATCTTCGAGATGGTTCCCTACAACGGGCATCTCTACCTGGGCATCCATGCGGAAGATGGCTACGCCATTCTGTGCACTGACGCCAGCGGCGACCCGTACACGTTTGTGCCTGTGGTGGCGCAGGGAGGCTACTTGCCAGACAAACCCAGCCTGCGCCCTATCAGTATGCACGTGTTTAATGGGTGTTTGTATGCCGGCATGGATCGCCCCCAAACCGAAATTAT
>CAZDSN010000902.1:0-1701 GCA_964507675.1 uncultured Ardenticatenaceae bacterium
TGTACGCTTTACCCAACGACCCTGTCTTCAACAGCGACGGCTTCGGCGACCTGGGTCAATTTTGGATCGTCAACGGTCAGGGCATACCCTTTCGTATTGACCGCATGGCGCAGTTATTCGAGACCGCCCCCGAAGTTGTCACCGTGGCTGATTTTACCGGCGACAATGTCTATGAAGTGGTCACCCAATCCACCGGCTGCGGCGCGCACACCTGTTTTCAGGCTTACGAGATTATCAGTACCCATTTGGGGGGCTGGCAGAACGTGGTGCGGCGGGAAGACGTGGCCGCAGAAGCTGGCGCTTTTATCCATATCAGTTCCTCAGATGCAGCCACGTTAGACTTCAATGGCGATGGCGTCTATGACTTTGTGGTGCATGGCGGCATAATTGGATCGGCTGGCGCCGGCATTCACCGTGGATACACAGAGGTCTGGCAGTGGAATGGGGCTAACATGGTGCTGGCGCAAATGACCTGGGATGAAACCAACTACCGCCATCACCGTCTCTATGCCGGCAATGAAGCCCTGGCTGCCGGCAATTTAGAGCAGGCGGTTGACCTCTATCTCAGCGTGATTGAAGATAAAACCCTGGAGGATGTGCCCGCCTTCGCCGGAAATGGCACCAGTTATGACGACAGTCTGATCTTTGCCGCTTTTCGGCTGGCCTTCATCGCCCTGCGCCAGGGTGATCTGATCCAGGCCACCACCTGGGATGGCTGGCTGCAGTTGGTTTACCCCGGCAATCCGCTGACCGAAGCTGTCAGCCTGATGATTCAAACCTGGGAAAGCAGCCAGGATTTAACCACAGCCTGCGCCGCCGTCGCCGGCTTCCTCAGCGGCTTTGCCCAACCCACCGGCGTCCTGGAAAATCTGGGGTATGGCAATCCATCCCTGACAGCCGCCGACGTTTGTCCGGCTCCATAGCCGGGCGTGGCAGAACCCCAGACTGGAGCAGTCTTCAAGACTGCTCCAGTCTCTAGTGGAGAACAGATGTGTCACCGGGTCTAACAACGCCGCAGCATTTACCAGAAGCCGGGTTAGCGGAGGCCATTGTGCGCACCGTGGCCTATGCGGATGTTTTTGACTACCCGCTGCGCGCCGATGAGGTGCACCGCTATTTGTTGGAGTTGCCAGCGCCGGCATCTACCATCAAAAACCTGCTCAGCAACGGTTACCTGGTACCCCAACATCTCAGCCGCCAACAGGATTACTTCGCCCTGCCTGGACGCGAAAGCATCGTGGCCACCCGCCAGCAGCGCGCAGACATTGCCGCCGCCTTGTGGCCGCTCACCATCCGCTATGGCCGCCTCATTGCCCGTCTCCCCTTTGTGCGCATGGTCGCCGTCACCGGTTCCCTGGCCGTCAACAACGCCGACGCCAACGCCGACGTTGACTATCTGATCGTCACCGCCAATGACCGTGTCTGGCTGGCGCGCGCCTGTGTCATTCTGGTGGTGCGCCTGGCCCGCCGCCGCCACCAGATCGAGTTATGCCCCAATTTCATCCTCAGCGAACGCGCCCTCACCTTCCCGCCCACGCTGTACAACGCCCGCGAGATTGTACAAATGGTGCCGCTGGCTGGCCTGGAAACTTATCATCAACTGCGCCAATCCAACCAATGGACGGCAAATTTCCTGCCTAATGCTGTCGGGCTGCCACATAATCTATACCCTATCCCCCCAACCACGTCGCCGGGCCGGCT
>CAZDSN010000903.1:0-1699 GCA_964507675.1 uncultured Ardenticatenaceae bacterium
GGGTACGGGTGCGCCACGTTTACCGGGCGACGCGGACGCGGCTGTCGCTGATCAATGGGTATTTGAACGAATCTATCACAGGCATTCGGGTGACCAAGAGTTTCACGCGTGAGGCGCGTAATGCCAGCCACTTCAATGACCTGAACCACTCCTATTTTGACGCCAACGTCGGCGCCAGCCGCCTGACGGCCGTTTTCTTCCCAGGCGTGGATTTCCTGGGTTCGTTTGCCACGGCGCTGGTGCTGGGGGTGGGGGGACTGTTGGTGATTGGCGATTCATTAACTGCCGGCATCTTGATCGCCTTCGTGTTGTATGTGGAGCGCTTTTTTGAACCCGTACGCGAGCTGGCGCGTCGCTACAACTCCTTCCAATCTACCATGGCTGCCAGTGAGCGTATGTTCCGCCTGTTGGATACGCCGCCTGACCTGGTGGATGCGCCTGATGCGTATGCCTTGCCGCCCATTACCGGGCAAGTCATTTTTCAGCAAGTGAGTTTTGGCTATAAGGATGGCGAACCGATCTTGCGCGATTTCAATCTGACGACCGCGCCTGGGCAGCGAATTGCGTTGGTGGGGGAGACAGGCGCCGGCAAGAGCACCGTCATCCGGCTGTTATCCCGCTTCTTTGATGTGAAAGAAGGCGCTATTCTGATTGATGGACATGATATCCGTGACGTTACTGCCGCCAGCCTGCGGGCGCAGTTGGGCATCGTGCTGCAGGACACATTCCTGTTCTCGGGCGCCATCATGGACAATATTCGTTATGGCCGGTTGGAGGCTACGGATGCCGAGGTAGTAGTGGCGGCCCAGGCTGTAGGCGCGCACAACTTCATCAGCCGCATGCCCAACGGCTATGCCACGGAAGTCGGCGAAAATGGCGTCAATCTAAGCGCCGGACAGCGGCAGTTGATCTCCTTTGCCCGCGCCCTGCTGGCTGATCCCCGGGTTCTGATTCTGGACGAAGCCACTAGCAGCGTGGACACCACCACAGAAAAAATGATTGAACAGGGGTTACAGCGCTTAATGGCTGGCCGCACCAGCTTTGTCATTGCTCACCGCTTGAGCACGATCATTCATGCAGACCAGATCGTGGTGCTGGACAACGGCCAGATTGTGGAACTGGGCACGCATGAATCGCTCTTGCAGCAGCGGGGGCGTTATTATGACCTGTATACCATGCAGTGGGCGGCGCAGACCGTCGGGCAAAAGGTGAAAAGGGGAACCAACGGGCAGGCTATCTTTTCTGAAAACAACCTGTAGGTCAAGCGGCCCGCTGGATAGGCGGGTTAGAAGGTCAAAAACAGCGGTCGAGAGGAAGAAGGCTGGTCTGGCGTGGCTGCGCCAGGCCAGCAATTCTTTGACAAGTAGGGGAGCCTAAACTACAATCTGCGCCTTATATAACTCGCTAATCCAGTAGCAAGCTTCTGTCCTTCAATTTTTGCCAGAGAACAACATCGGATCTGTTGCTTGCCTGGGGAGGATTCGCCCCAGGCTCATTCGGCTGTGATGTTAATTTACCTATCACTTGCAGGTCTTTATGGTGTATCTTCCCTTCCAGGCGCTGGCTCACGGCCTTTGCTGGCTGCCGGCTGTGATGCGGGCGCGGGCACAGGGCGACAAAGCCAGCGGCAAGGATACGATGGAATGCCGGCAAAACAGGAGGTAGCCATCAGATCAAAATCCACAATTACCCCTCTTCA
>CAZDSN010000904.1:0-1697 GCA_964507675.1 uncultured Ardenticatenaceae bacterium
GTACCTGTATGAATTCCGGCTGCCGTCGGCTATGTTGGCGGTGGGGGGCTTGTTTATCTTGCCTATTTTTGCCTATTTGCCGGCTATCTATGCCTTGTATAAAGATAACCGGCAGACGGTCGTGATTGGGGTCAATGGGGTGGGTATTCTCGTCAATTTTGCCCTCAACCTGCTGCTGCTGTCGCGCCTGGGCATGACGGGAGCGGTCATTGGCAGCGCCGCCGCGCAATGGTTGATGCTGCTGGCTTACATCTGGCTGTTGTGGCGCGCCAGCCAGCAGCCTGTGGCGCATGGCGAACTGGTCCAGTAAGAATGGAGAGCCTGGAGAGGTGGTAAACATGAACCTGGCTTATCTGAAACACCTGGCGCGACTGGGGATGGCGGATATTCACCCGTTGGGGGCGGCGGGGACGGCGGCGCTGTTGGCGGCGTTGGAGGCGCATACGGGTATGCAGGCGCATACGGGTATGCAGCCGCATCCAGGTATGCGGCCGCATCCAGGTATGCGGGTGTTGGAAATCGGCTGCGGTACGGGGCAAACGCTGCTGCGATTGGCGGGCGGCGGTCAGGTAACGGTTGTTGGGGTGGAACTGCTGCCGGCGATGTTGGCGGCGGCGCAGCAGCGGCTGCGATTGGCGGGTGGGTCGCTGCCAATTACTCTGGCGCGTGGGCGGGGGGAATGGCTGCCGCTGGCAGCAAACAGCTTCGACTGTGTGGTGACGGAATCGGTGTTGGGATTTCAGGATACGGCGACGGCGGAGCGGATGCTGGCGGAGGTGTGGCGGGTGCTGCGGCCGGGTGGGTTGTATGTGGCGAATGAGGCGGTGTGGCGGGAGGGCGTGCCGGCAGAAATTGTGCAGGCGATTAATGAGCGTAGTCTGGCGGATTTTGGGGTGCGTCACGCTGCGGATGTCGCCTGGACGGTGGTTGAGTGGCGGCAGGCGATGGAGGCGGCCGGTTTTGAGGCGCTGGCGGCGGATGTGATGCAGCCTGAACCGCTGCCGACGAGCGTGGCGCGCCGCCAACGGGCGGTGTATACATGGCGGGGTTGGCTGCATCCTGGTTTGTTGTGGCAGCGGTGGCTGTACCGGCGGCGGCTGCGCCGCCATGCGGGGATGGCGCGTGATGCCGGCATGGCGTGTGATGCCGGCAGGACGCAGGGGCATTATGGCGAGGTCATCGAAGGGCGGTTGTTTGTGCTGCGCAAACCAGGGGATGCGCGGGAAGCAAACGCCGTCTGAGGCGCGCATGATCAGGCAGATGGTTTCAATTGAAGTGTTGCACGGTGCGTTCAAGCAGATCAAAGACAAAGCCAATGGCGACAATTCTTAATTTGACCGTCATTGCCTATGAATGAATTCATAGGCTGGTAGCGGAAACACGCTAAAGCGCGTTTATTTGTGCGGACGGCAACCCCCTACCGCACGTTTCTGGTGGTAGCCGCCGGCTTCAATCGCGGCGGCGGGCAAACCAGCCGACTTGAGAGTTGCTGAGCTAATTTAGGTAACTGTTCACATTTACCCAAAACTTAGTAAAATACGGGTATGATACACGCAGTTCCTGCTACTTTTTCTGTTGTTAATGTTCTTTATAATGGCCTAAAAAATCAGGACAGAAAAAGCAGTGGCTTTAAGGTGGTTTGCGAGACATGAGACAACAATACCTGGCTACTGGAAGCCTCGTCGGCGGCGTCGCGG
>CAZDSN010000905.1:0-1691 GCA_964507675.1 uncultured Ardenticatenaceae bacterium
GGAGAGGGCGAGGGGCGCTGCGCGCCCCTCGCCCTACATTACCCCTTCCCTGGCGAGGGCGCTGCGCGCCTTTGCCCGCCATTGCCCCCTCCCTGGCATTGGGGCAGGATTACCTGATTATTTTCTCAAGGGCTAAGAAGCCGGCGCTCTATGTTTAAGCGTTAACGAAAAAGGGGTTCTCAACCAGTGAGTAACCCCTCTTTTTGCCCTACCATTCAGGGGGGCTTATAATCCCCACCATTGTTTTGGTTGCGATACGATGCCGAAGGTGGGAATCGAACCCACACTCCTTACGGAACACGATTTTGAGTCGTGCGCGTCTGCCTGTTCCGCCACTTCGGCCAGAATTGTTATTGACCAGGCCGCACAATCTGTAACGCCCAAGTATAAAACAAGGCTAATTTTCTGTCAACGAATGGACGAAGACCAACTCATTGAACGCGCCCAAAAGGGAGATGTCACCGCTTTTAACCGGCTGGTGGTGCAATATCAAGATGCGGTGTACAACGTGGCTTACCGCATTATGAGCGATCCCGCAGCCGCCGAAGATGCCGCCCAGGAGGCGTTCATCTCTGCCTATAAGGCGCTGCGCCGTTTCCGCGGCGGCAGTTTCAAGGCGTGGTTGATGCGCATTGTCACCAACCAATGTTATGATGAGCTGCGGCGTTATAAGCGCCGCCCGCAATCTTCCCTGGATGAACTGACGGAAGAATCAAATTCCTTTGCCTTCATGCGCAGCGACGATCCGGGACCGGAAACGCAGCAGCAGCAACGTGAACTGGTGCTGGAGATTGAACGCTGTCTGGAAGCGCTGCCGGATGAGCAGCGCATGGTGACGGTGCTGTGCGACGTGGAAGGCTACGACTATCAGGAAATTGCCGACATCATGTCCACTTCGCTGGGCACGGTCAAGTCCCGCCTCAGCCGCGCCCGCAATCGTCTGCGCGATTGTTTGCAGCAGGTGGCGGAACTATTGCCCGCTGACTATCGTCTTGATAGTACGTAACAGGAGCGCCGGCATTTGCCTGGGCGCAGCAGCGGCGCAACAGCGTTGGGCATAAAATATCATGCAGAACATCATTCGTCATCTGACAAAATCAAAAGCGGATAGGCAGGCAGAGTTAATCAGCGCCTATGTGGATCAGGCGCTGCCGGACCGCGCCCGACAGCAGTTTCAGCAGGCGCTGGCCCAAGACGCCGATCTCCAGGCTGAAGTGCGGCAGCAGCAGACCGTTAAGGCGGCTATCCGCCAACTGCCGCGCCAGCGCGCCCCGCGCAGCTTCACGCTGGATCCGGCGCTGTATGGCCGGGCGCAGTTCGCCCCAACCTGGCAGCCCTTTCCCGTGCTGCGGGCGGCCACAGCCATGATGGCGCTGCTGTTGGTGGCTGTGCTGGCCTTCGATCTGGGCGTCGTCCAACGCAGCGGCCTGAGCCAGACTGCCGGCATTGCCATGACCCAGGCTGATGAAGAATCCTTTGCCGCAGAACCCGTCGAAGATGCCGCATTGGCTCCGGCGGCGGGGGAAGAGGCGCTGGTTGAGGAGCCGGCAGCCGAGACGTTTCTGCTGGAGCCAGCGGCTGCGACTATTATGGTCACCGAAGAAGCGGTGATGGCTGCGGCGGAAAGCGATGCAGCCACCACAGACACCACAGCAGAAGCCACACTGAAGGAGGGCGCCCCCGAGGAGGGC
>CAZDSN010000906.1:0-1690 GCA_964507675.1 uncultured Ardenticatenaceae bacterium
TGGGGGCAGCGCAGTCAAACAAATCTTACGACGCTGACCGCTTCGACGTAGAAGCGGTGGTGCAGGCAGATGGTTCCCTGCTGGTGACTGAGACGGTCGTCTTTAATTTCCACGGTGAACCATTCACTTATGTATTTCGGGAGCTGCCCACCGAGTATACAGACGGCATTGCTGACGTTGTCGGGGCTATGGATGGCCGGGCATTAGCGTCGGGGGATCAAGCGGGCCAGCTTGAGATCAGCGGGCGCGACCCGATACGGGTTACCTGGCATTTTGAGCCAACCAGCGACACCAGCCGCACGTTTAGCCTGACTTACCGCATGATGGGGTTGGTGAAACGGGCCAACAATCAGGACGTTGTCGTCTGGCAGCCGCTGCCAGACAGCTATGAATACCCTATTGCCGCCAGCCTGGTACGCCTGAGCTACCCAGCCAGCGCCGTTCCCCTGGGAGCACCGGAAATTCAGGCAGGCAGCGCTGCGGTGATGGCGGGGGATAACCAGGTCAGCTTCAGCCAGCAAAACCTGTCGCCCAATACGCCGCTGGTAATTGCCCTGCGCTTTCCGCAGGGCAGCCTGATCAGCGTTCCGCCGCACTGGCAGCGCCAGGCAGACGCCCGCCAGGCGCAGGCGCCGCTCTGGATTGGCGCGGCTGCCATTGTGCTGCTGGTGGGGACAGGCTCAGCCATCCTCCTGAGCGCCTCCCACCGCCAATCTGTGCCTGTGGAGCAAGCGCCGCGCTACGAACCACCGGCGTCGCTGCCGGCAGCGTTTGCCAGCATCCTCTACCATCAAGGGGCCAAACCTGATTGGAACGCAGCCCTGGCTACGTTGTTCAGCCTGGCGCAGCGGGGCATCCTGGTCATTGAGGAAGACCCACAAAAGAAAAGATTTCGTGGACGCGATTTCATTATTAAGCTGGTGCAGGAACCATCTCACCTGCTGCCTCACGAGCAAAGCTTACTGGCCTTGTTGTTTGAAACTAAAAAAGGGCGCAGCGGCAGCGTGAGCATGGTTGAACTCAGCCAGCGCATTTCCTCGCGTTCCTGGGAGCAGTTCCGCCAAACGTTGTATACGGAATTTGCTACAGCCGGCCTGCTCGATCCGCAGCGGCAGCAAACCAGACGGCGTTGGACAATTGCCGGCATCCTCCTCATTGTCGGCGGTCTGGTCGTTACTATCCCAATGATGCTCATTCTGTTTGGGTTCAGCGGGCTATGGCCGCTGCTGCTGCTGGGCAGCGTGATCATAGTGGGCTTTGTGGCGCTGATAGCAGGCGGTCTGATTAACCCCCTGTCGCGCCAGGGGGCAGCCTTAGCCAGCCAATGGCGCAGCTTTGCCGCTTACCTGAAGCAAGTCACGCGCAACAAAGCGGCAGCTACGCGCCCGGACATGTTCGAGCTATATTTGCCCTACGCCGCCAGCTTTGGCATCCTGCATAGTTGGGCGCGCTACTTTGAGAGGAAAGGGTGGACAGAACTGCCGCCCTGGTTCCACGCGCTGACAGCGTCGCCCGACGAAGCGATGGGCGCATTTGTGGCCATGACCGCTGCCAGTTCTGCCTCAGGCGGCAGCGCCGCAGGTGCAACTGGCGCAGCGGCGGCTGGCGCGGCCGGCGGCGGCGCCAGCGGTGCAGGCTGAAGGATGTATTGGTTGGCTTAGGGCCCATCCACAAATTAGTTCCCGTTCTT
>CAZDSN010000907.1:0-1686 GCA_964507675.1 uncultured Ardenticatenaceae bacterium
CCACAAATGCTGTCCCAGGCCTACAAAAACGGGAACTAATTTGTGGATGGGCCCTTAGTGACCGTCTCAGAACAACTTCCCGTTTTTCACAGAACCAGGTCACTTGTCAGCCCATCCACAAATGCTGTCCCAGGCCTACAAAAATGGGGACTAATTTGTGGATGGGCCCTTAACTGTCGCTGCATATTCGTCAGGTCAGCCATGTTGCAATAGAATAGACGCGATCAAAATGCTGGACGTGGTCTGAGCCATCACTGGCATGATTCACAAGGCAATATTGTCGAGTTGATTTGCGCCTTTATTCGCTGGCGTTTACTGCTGCCAGAGGATAGCCCGGACAGACAGGAATTCCTCAGGCGATAAAGCGCCACGAGGAATGAAAACCAAGGAGAAAGCATCACAGTTATGCAACTGGAAACCTCTATGACCAATGCGACCGAAACCCCAGAAATGGCGTCATATACTCCCGCCCGCGCTCCTCGTCTCAACTTCAACCTGGCTGCGCCGCGCGGGTTTGGCGACCGTGACAACACCTGGGCCTGGTCAATGATCTGGTGGCGCAACAAACTGTATGTTGGCACCAACCGCGCCTGGCTTTGCTGCGAACGCGCAGCGATGAACATTGCCTTGCCTGGCGTCATCAAAGCTCTGCTGGCTAAATATCCCCCCGACGACCCTGAAGTTGAATGCGCTCCTGACCCGCTCGATCTGGAACTACAGGCGGAAATCTGGACCTGGACGCCCGAAACCGACGCCTGGGAACGGATCTATCAGGCGCCGAAAGATGCCATCATTAAAGGCAAGCAGGACCGCTATGTCTCGCGTGAGGTGGGATATCGTTACATGACGCTCTTCCCCGAAGCTGATGGTACAGAAGCGCTGTACGTCGCCTCGGTTACGCCCAAGTTTGTCTATTGGCTATACGGGCGCGGCGGCCACCACTTCCCACCCCCAGGCTTGTTACGCACCACGGATGGCGTCAATTTCAACCACGTGCCCCAGGACCCGGGCACTTTCATGGGAGACTTGCCCAAGAACACCCTGCGCACAATGGTCGTTTACAAGGATAAGCTGTTCGTGACGCATGGCCCGGTGCGCGGCTACGGTTTTCTGATGGTGTCCGCAGACCCCAAGGCGGGCAACGATAGTTTTCAGTACGCCTGCCCGGAAACCATGAAGGTTTTCGACATGACACCCTATAATGGGTATCTGTATGTGGGCGTGCGGGACGAGGAAGGCGGGTATGGCGTGGTGAAGACAGATGCCAGCGGCCAACCACCATACCAGTTCACTACCGTCGTCAGCAAAGGGGCTTATCTGGCGAAGCCCAGCACCAACGTCATCAGTATGCGCGTCTTCAAAGATCGCCTGTATGTGGGCACAGATCGCCCGGCGGAACTCATCCGCATTAACCCCGACGATTCCTGGGACCTGATTATCGGAACGCCGCGGCAAACGCCTGATGGTTGGAAGTACCCGCTGAGCGGGCACGACGCTGGCTTTAATAACTACCTCAACGGCCACCTGTGGTGGATGCGTGAATATGCAGGGCGCCTTTACGTAGGCACAATGAACATGGGCATGACCCTGCGCACGCTGCCCCAGGCAGAAGGGATCATCAAACCAGGTTCTGGCGTGCACCTGTTCGAGACAGAAGATGGCTGCCATTTTGCGCCGGTGACCACC
>CAZDSN010000908.1:0-1684 GCA_964507675.1 uncultured Ardenticatenaceae bacterium
GCCAGTTCCCCCACCACGGCGGCAATGCGCTGCCGCGTCTGGCGAAAAGCCACCTGCGCCCGCCGCGCAAACAGGTAGGTGAGCAAAACCATCAAGGGCAGCACGGTGAAAGAGATGAGGGCCAGGCGGGGACTCATGGAAAGCATGACGCCCACAATGCCCACCAGCACCAGCGTATCGCCAATTAAGGTAAGCAGCCCTTGAGACAGCAGTTCATTGATGACGGACACGTCATTGATGACGCGGGAAATGGTGACGCCGACGATGTGATTGTCGTGATAACCCAGGGAAAGGCGCTGCAACTGTTCAAAAAGCTGCAAGCGCAGCGTGGCCAGCACCCGCTGCCCCACCCAGGAGAGCAAATACCGCTGGGCGGCGGAGGCCAGGTAAATGCCCAGAAACGCGCCCATTAACAGCAGGGCAATGCGGGCTAAGCCTGAGGCATCCCCCACGGTGATATATTGGTCAATGGCTACTTTCACCAGGTAAGGGGTGGACAACGTCAGGGCAGAGGCTACCAACATGCACAAAAAGGCCGCCGCCATGCGCCGCCAGTAGGGGCGCAAATAAGCCAGCAGGCGCGCAATGACGCGCCAGCCGGTGGTGCGCCAATCAATGGCATGTTGTTCAACTTCTTCGCCAAACCGCTCCAGCGCGCCGCGCGGGCCCATGTTGGCCCCGGCAGAACCAATTGAAAAACTCATGCGATTTGTCTCTCACTGTCAGGTCGAAGCTGACGGTAGTAAATGTCGGCATAGAGGGGGGAGCGCTGCAAGAGGGTTTCGTGCGTGCCGGCAGCGGCAATGCGCCCCTTCTCCAAAACCAAAATCGTGTCCGCCAGGCGCACCGTGCTCAACCGTTGGGCAATGACAAAAGAAGTGCGCGCCGAGGCGGCATCGGGCCGCATTAGCCGCTGCAAGGCTATCTGGATTAACTGCTCTGTTTCCGTGTCTACGCTGGAAGTGGCGTCGTCCAGAATGAGAATGCGCGGGTCCTTGAGCAGGGCGCGAGCAATCGCCAGGCGCTGCCGCTGCCCGCCGGACAGCGTCGAACCTTGCTCGCCCACGTGGGTGTCGTAACCCTGGGGCATGGCCATGATGAAGTCGTGCGCCTGAGCGGCCTGGGCGGCGGCTATAATTTCGGCTTCGCTGGCATCCGGACGACCAAAGGCGATGTTCTCGCGCACAGTGGCGGCAAAAAGGGTGCTTTCTTGCAGCACAATGCCAATCTGGTCGCGCAGGGAAGTGAGCTTGACCTGGCGAATGTCGTGACCGTCAATGGTAATGCGCCCGGCGGTGGGATCGTAGAAACGGGGAATAAGGTTGATGATGGTGGATTTGCCCGAACCGGTGGTTCCCAGCAGGGCAATGATCTGGCCCGGCTCAGCCGTGAAGCTGATGTCATCCAGCACTTTGTGGCCGCGAAAATAGGCAAAGGAAACGTTTTCAAAGACAACGCGACCGCGCACAGGGGGCATTTCGATGGCGTCGGGGGCATCGGCGACGTCGGAATGGGCGTCCAGTATCTCGAAAATGCGTTCGCCGGAGGCGGCGGCCATGGCTACTGCCGGCACAATCATGCCCAAACGGCGCACAGGTTGTATCAGTTGCCCCAGGTAAGTGGAAAAGGCGACCAACTCCCCCAACGTCAGGCTGCCATTGATGGTCAAGACGCCGCCATACCA
>CAZDSN010000909.1:0-1683 GCA_964507675.1 uncultured Ardenticatenaceae bacterium
CGCCCCACAAAACAAATCTGCGTCATCTGCGAAATCCTGTTTTCATTCCTCGTGGCGTCGCCGTGAGCTTGCCGAATGGTGCGCCCCGCTCTGCTTCAAAAATCTACGTCATTTGCCCAATCTGTGATATTTTACCTACTTCTGGCAGAGCGCCTGCCGCAGTTGGGCTTTTTGCACTTTGCCCAGAGCGTTGCGCGGCAGAGCGTCTACAAAAAGGATGGCGCGCGGGACTTTATAGTTGGCGAGTCTTTGCTGGCAATGCTTGCGCAGCGCCGCTGTTGTCACGGCTGCGCCCGGTTGGAGCACAATCACAGCCACAATGCGTTCGCCCCATTCGGGATCAGGGCAGCCGATGACGGCGCTGGCGGCCACAGCGGGATGGTCGGCCAGAGCCAGTTCCACTTCCGGCGGATAGACGTTCAGGCCGCCCGTAATAATCAAGTCTTTGGCCCGCCCTTTCAGGGTAAAGTAGCCGTCCGGCTGGCGCAGCCCCAGGTCGCCTGTACGCAGCCAGCCATCGGGCGTGAAAGCGGCGGCGGTTTTGTCCGGCATCTGCCAATACCCCTTAAACACGTGTGGCCCCCGAATTTGCACTTCGCCCACCTGCCCATCCGGCAGGACGTCGCCCGTTTCCACGTCCACAATACGCGCCTCCACGCCCGGCAGCGGCAGCCCCACCGAACCGACGCGCCGCTCGCCCATCAGCGGGTTAGAGAGGTTCATGCCCGTTTCCGTCATGCCATATCGCTCCAACAGGGTGTGGCCGAACCTCTGCTGGAACCGGTAAAACAGATCGTCCGGCAGCCGGTCAGAGCCGGAGGTGAGCAGACGCATGTGGCTGAGGTCGCAGGCGGCAGCCGCCGGGCACTCCACCAGCCGCCGGTGAATGGTAGGCACAGCCATAAACACCGTACAGCGCCGCTGCGCCAGCGTTTCTAACGTTTCGGCGGCGACAAACTTGGGCAGCAGAATGGTTGTAGCCGCCGCGTGCAGCGCCCCATGCAAGGCCACCACCAGGCCATGCACGTGGAAAATGGGCAGGACATGCAGCAGCACGTCATCTTCGCGCCAGCCCCACGCCTGGTGCAGGGCGTCCAGGTTAGCCGTCAGGTTGCCGTGCGTGATTTCCGCCCCTTTGGGCTGCCCGGTGGTGCCGCTGGTGTAAATCATGAGGGCAGTCTGGTGGGGATCGCTGGGGAGGGGCGGCAGGGGGGATGATGGGGCAGCGTCAATTAGTGCGGCGAATTCAGCCTCGGCGGCGGGGCGCAGATAGACGGTTTGGGTTAATGCCGGCAGCCCGGCCACGGTTAGCGCTGTAACCGCCTGGGCAGCGGCGTCTGCAAAAAAGAGACTGGCCCCAGAGTCCGTCAGAAAGTAAGCCAGTTCCCGCTGCGGGTAATCCGGATTCAGCGGCAGGCTGATAGCCCCCAGGCGCATAACCGCCAGATGCAAATAGATGAAAGGCAGGCATTTGGGCAACTGCAACGCCACGCGGTCGCCCGGCTGCACCCCCAGACTGCGCAGCCAGCCTATCGTCTGCTGCACGGTCGTCTCCAACTGGCTGTAGCTGACCAACTGGCTGCGCTGCGGCTGGATGAATTCCATTGCCGTTTTATGCGGATGAACGGCGCAATTTTGCGCCAGCTTGTGTAAGAAGAGCATATCGTTTACGTCTCACAACCG
>CAZDSN010000910.1:0-1679 GCA_964507675.1 uncultured Ardenticatenaceae bacterium
CCACCGCGTCGATGCATTCGGCGGGATCGGACTGCCGGACCTTGCCGCGCCAGAGACCGCCCTTGAGGTCGATCACCCACGGACTGAGGCCGGAGCCGAAATCCACCGCCGTATAGCCGGCGCGGGACAGCAGAACCCAGCGGCCGTCGGTCCGGCGGAAGATTTCGTAACCGCGCTCCCCGGCGGCGTTGCCGCTGCCGGTGCCCGCGCAGCCGACCACCAGGGGGCGGTTGTAGTCGATCACCGAGATTTCGCGGGCGCAGCCGTCGACGGATTTCCAGCCGGAAGGCGGCGCATTGACCGGCGCGGCGGTGGCGGGATGGCCGCTAAGGATCAGGGCTGCGAGGGCCAGACGGGCAAGGGGTAAGCCGGACATCCTGTGAACCTCGTTCCTGAGGGGGGGCGGGCGTGATGACTGCCTGGGTTGTCCGGCAGCCGTCGGCGCATTGGGATTTCGTCCGAGAGTAATCCCGTTTCAGCACCAGTGCAATCCGGGGCGGTGGCATATGCCGGGGAAATGGCGCGCGCGGTCGTTGGTCGGATGATTGCCCCCGTCTGTCGGGCGCGGGAGGACGGTGTTGCCCGGTGGTCCGGCGGGGCGTAGTATAGGTGTGACGCAGTTATCAAAAACAACAACGCAGTCCATTGCGCCGCTTGACTTCCGGTCAAATCAGACCGGAGGCCGACGTCATGGTTCGGCAGGGATTATCGGAGCGGCATCATGGCGACAACAGAGACAGGCGGTGGCAACGGGGTTACTGGCGCACGCGCGGACAACACCATCTTTACGAATGAATATTCGTCCAATCCTTCCATCGCCAACATTACGGATGTTGCTCAAAGAAAGTGGGGCGGCGCGGTGGGGACGGGAGTCACGCTGACGTACAGCTTTAATCTGGGTGACGGCAATTCGGCTTATTCTGCGTCCTACCCGGCAGATGCCGGGAGTACAACGGCCTTCGGCCTGAACAGCACTCAACAGGAAGCGGCGCGTCAGGTAATGGAGACGTGGGCTGCTGTCGCCAATATCAGTTTTGCCGAAATGCAGGATTCAAATCTGTTTTTATTGCCTGAGGCCGGTGATATCCGTTGGTCCAACTCCATGGTGCCTCCGACATCCCTGGCGTATTACCCCAATAGTGGCGGTCCCAGTGGCGACATCTGGTTTGGACCCAACCAGAATGGGCGAAATCAGAATCCCGTTAAAGGCGGCTATGGTTTCGCCACGTTTGTCCATGAGTTGGGGCATGCTCTGGGATTGAATCATCCCCATGAAGGTAATACCCCTGCCGTAGCCGGCGAAGACCAGCTTAAATACTCCATCATGAGCTACCGGGACTATGCGGGGGACGCTATTAACGGCATCCGGCTTGAGAACCTGCCTTTTGCACCCATGCTCAACGATATTGCCGCCATACAGTGGTTGTATGGCGCCAACTGGAGCTACAACGCAGGTGACGATTTTTATTTCTGGACAGCGGGCGCCAGTGTCATTCAAACGATCTGGGATGGCGGGGGAACCGACACCATCAGCGCTTTCAATCAGACGGAGGGCTGTGAGATTGATCTGCACAGCGGTCAATGGTCAAAAATAGGGGCTGCCTTAAATGATAGCTCCGGCACGTTTGTCCGGGATAGCCTGACCAGTGCTTACGTCGCAGTGATTGAAAATGCGGACG
>CAZDSN010000911.1:0-1672 GCA_964507675.1 uncultured Ardenticatenaceae bacterium
AGGTCTCCCCGAAGTTCGAGTTGGCGTGACAGCCAGAACTGGGCTCAGCGTGCGGTTGATCGGGCGACGGGCGAACCACCGCCGGCTTACGAACCTGAGAACGACCCGCCTGAATCCGATGCGTATGTTTCGTTTGCGGTCGGTACTGCGCTCGGCCGCTTTGCGATCGGCGGCGAGGGGGTCCTCGCCGAGGTGCCCGTTTCAGCCCTGCCAGCCGGCACACTGTACGTGACCACTGCTGGTGGCGACAGCCTCGACCAGGTAGCTGCCGCACCGATTCACGAGGCCTGGGATGACCACGGCGAGGCCGTCGGAGGTGGCGACGACCTTCGCACCTATCTGCGCACGTCCTTCTTCGCCTACCACAAGAAGCTCTACGAGAACCGGCCCATCTACTTTCCGCTCTCGTCGGCACGGAAGAACTTCGTCGCGTTCATCTCCATCCACCGGTGGCAAGCGGACACACTGAACGCGCTGCTCGCTGACCACCTCGTGCCGACGAGGCGGCGACTGGAAGGCGAGCTGGACGATCTCAGGATTGCTCGTGCCACGGGAGGGAACAAGCGACAGGCGGAGCGTCGGTTCACCGAGGTCCAGCGTCTCCTCGAAGAACTGCACGAGTTGATCGACAGAGTCACAGATAGCGCTGGTCGCGGACCTCCCCCAGTGGATGACGCTACCACGCCGCGTGAAGTGGACGACCGGTATGTAATGGACCTCGACGACGGCGTCATGGTCAACAGTGCTGCGCTTTGGCCCCTCTTGGAGCCGCACTGGAAGGAGCCCAAGAAGTGGTGGAAGGAACTGGCCAACGCCGGGGGAAAGAAGGACTCCGATTGGTCCCACCTGGCCGCGCGCTACTTCCCGACGCGGGTGCGCAAGAAGTGCCACGAGGATCCGTCGCTCGCGGTCGCCCATAAGTGCTTTTGGGAGCTACACCCAGCCAAGGCGTACGCCTGGGAGCTGCGACTCCAGGACGAGATCCGCCCCGACTTCACTATCGACGAGCCTGGCTCCGACGCGGCCCGCGTGAAGTTTCTCGCCGAGCACGAGCGGGAGGCTGCCGAGATCCACGCCAACGAACTGAAGCGGCGCGCCCGCAAAGCTGCCAAGGCCGGCGACTCCGAGTTGGGTCCGCTCTTTGAACAGGCCGACCTCGACGATGACGCCGGGGAATCGTTCGATGACTGAGGTCGGAGCAGTCAGCAAAGCGCTGGAGCAGGAGGTGCTCGGCGAGGTGCGTCGCCAGGGCATCGTCATCTGGCTCGACAAGGATGAGTCCTACACGAGCTTCGTGGACCAGCTCGCTTCCCGCCAGGCCAAGGGCGAGTTCCCGTTCCCGGTGGTTGGGTTCCGCGGCAGCTTCCTGGAGTTGCTGTTCCAGCTCGAGCCCTATGGCAACGCGCTCGACAAGCAGCCGCTGCTCATCCACATGCCGGGCTTCAACGAGGAGTCGATTCGACAGACCCCAGTGCTGGAGCTGTACGCTCCCGGCGTCCGCTACCGAAAGGCGCTCGATACGCTCATTCGCGAGGCTGCCACGGCGCGTGTGTCGCCTGCCGAGGTCGAGAAGTTCGTGGCCAAGGGGCCGAGCCTGCAGGAGGCGGACGCTTGGCTCTCGTCGGCGGTCTCGCAGAGCACGTTCGGGCTCGCTGCGGCGCTCGAGGAGTTT
>CAZDSN010000912.1:0-1663 GCA_964507675.1 uncultured Ardenticatenaceae bacterium
CAGCCCATTGCGCACATTGTCGCCCAGATAAAGAAAGGGGTGTTGCACCGATTCGCCTACCAATGTGTTGCCGGCAAAGTGCATGACAGCCTCAACTTGATGCGCAGCAAAGGTTTCCTGCAGGGTGTGGAGATCGGCCAGGTCTGCCTGAACAAAAGTGGCCTGGGGATGGACGGCGGCGCGGTGGCCCTGGTAAAGGTTGTCGTAGACGATGACGTCTGCGCCAGCCTGGATCAATTGCTCGGTGACAATAGAGCCAATATAGCCAGCTCCGCCAGTGATTAATACTTTCAATGTCAATCTCCTTCATAAATGTAGCGCCAGCATCCTTGCTAGCAGCGTCCTTGCTGGCAGCATCCTTGCTGGCAGCATCCTTGCTGGCAGCATCCTTGCCGGCAAAAGCCGGCTGGAAGCCGGCGCTCCGTTATCTACCATTGAACCACATTTTTCAGGATTCAATTGTACCCCTGATAGTATGTTTAGTGGGATTCTGCCAAGAGTTGACATAAAACGATGATTTTCAGGGATAGATGGCGGTTAGTTGGGGGTAGACCTGACGCCAGTCGTAATGCTGTTCGACCCAGCGGCGGCCATTGTGGCGGAGGCGCCCGGCCAGGGGGTCATCGTTAAGGATGCGGACGACAGCGGCGGCAAAGGCGGCAGGATCGTTGGCCAGCAGAATGTTTTCGCCGGGCTGCAGGTCAATGCCTTCCGCGCCGATGCTGGTGGAAACGACAGGTAGGCCCCACTGCCAGGCGTCCAGAATCTTGACGCGCATGCCGCCGCCAGCTTTTAAGGGGACGACGAAGACGCGGCTCTGGGACAACAGGCCAGAGGGGTCGGAGACGAAGCCGGTGACGCGGACGTAATCGGCCAGGGGCGACCCAGGGGCGCTTAAGTCGTGAATGGCGGGGGGTGGGTTTTTGCCGGCAATGACAAAGCGCACACCTGGCGCCTGGGGAATGATACGCGGTAGAATTTCCCGCGCAAACCACAAGACGCCTTCCACGTTGGGGGGCCAAAACATTGTGCCCAAATGCACGATTTGGGGCGTCTGGTCATGGCGCGGCAATACAGGCTGGGTAGAAGGATCCACGCAGATGGGCAGCACCATAAAATGGGCGCGGCGGGCGGCGGCGAGCGGCGGCAGCAAGGCTAACAAGGCCGCCTGATCCGCAGAGGTGACGGTGAGGACGTGGTCGAAGCGGAGGCACAGGCCGGCTTCATAGCGGGCCAGCCGTTTCGCTTCCCAGCGCCACAACCAGCGCCGTCCCCAACCTGACTCGTAGTCGGCCTGGCGACGGACTACCAGGAACAGGGCGTTGTGTTGATCCAAAACCAGGAGGGGGGGCGGGCTGCCAGCCTGGCGCGCCAGCCATTGGCGCAGCAGCAGCGCGTATTGGGCCATGGCGGTCTGGTCGGCATGGATGGCATGGAACTGCCTCTGGCCGACCAGCCAGCGCAGCAGCCCGACCATTGCCGGGACGTAATCGCGTTCAATGACCGCCGGACGGCCCGTGACCAGAGCTTTGAGCAAGGATTGGGCATCTTTGCGGCGGGAGCGGCGCAGGGGTACGGTATGCACGTCGGCGCAAAACTGGCGCAAGTGGGCCACGTCTTCGGGGCGGTCGTCGGGGCGGACAAAGGAAACCAGGGTGACGCG
>CAZDSN010000913.1:0-1662 GCA_964507675.1 uncultured Ardenticatenaceae bacterium
AGCAAAAGCCTATCGAAAAAGGCATTTGGGAACAAAGCGCCCCTATTGAACTGCTGCGCAGCATTAACATCGTTGATACGCCTGGTACTAACGCCATCCTACGCGAGCACGAAGCCTTAACGACTGAGTTTATCCCGCGCAGCGACCTGGTATTGTTTGTCTCCTCCGCCGATCGCCCATTCACCGAAAGCGAACGCCAGTTCCTGGATAAAATTCGCGAGTGGGGCAAGAAGATTGTCATCGTCATCAACAAGATTGACATCCTCTCCAACGATTCCGAAATCCAGCAGATTCTGGACTTTGTGCGCCAGGCAGCGCGGGATCTGTTAGGCAGCGCCCCACCTATCTTTGCCATCTCCTCCAAGCGGGCACAACGCGCCAAAGCCGGCGATCCCCGCCTGTGGACCAGCAGCGGTCTAGAGCCTCTGGAAACCTACATCCGCGACACTCTGGACGAAAGCGGTCGCTTTCGCCTCAAACTGCTTAACCCGTTGGGCGTTGGGCATAAGCTGGTTAAGAAACAGTTGGAACTGACTGACGCAGACCTGACAAGCCTGGAGCGTGACACAAGTTTGCTAGCGGATGTAGACAAACAGATGGCGTTGTACGCGGAAGACATGCAGCGCAATTTTCAGAGCCGCTTGAGCGAAATCAGCAACCTGCTATACGACATGGAGATGCGCGGGCGTGACTTCTTTGACGAACACCTGCGCCTGTTCCGTATGCCTGATCTACTGCGCAAAGACCACATTCGGCAGAAGTTCGAGACCGACGTGGTTGGCCAGACGCCGCAACTGATTGAGCGGCGCGTGGGCGAGATGGTGGACTGGATGGTAGAGCAGGATTTGCGGCAGTGGACGGCGGTGGCCGACCATCTCACGCAGCGCCGCCAACAGCATGACGAACGCATTATCGGGCAAGGAGGACCCAAAGAAGGGACGCTGGCTTATGATCGACAGCGGCTGGTGGATTCCATTGGACGGGCCACCCATGAAGCCGTCACCAGCTACGATCAGCGATTTGAAGCCAACCAGTTAGCGGATGTGGCTCGCAAATCAGTCATTGAAACGGCGGGCTTAACTATTGGCGGCGCCAGCCTGGGAGCGTTGATTGCTCTAGCCACGCATATCGCCTTTCTGGATGCGACGGGCATTATTGCCGGCATCACCGCCGTCACCCTGGGTCTGCTCGTCTTGCCCGCCCGCCGCCGTAAAGCCAACCAGGAACTCTCCACCAAATTGAGCGAACTACGGCAGCGCCTGACCGACACCCTCAGCGAACAGTTCGACCGTGAAATACGCCGTGGCCGGCAGCGCATTGAAGACACTATCGCCCCTTTCAGCCGCTTCGTGCGCGCCGAAAATCAGAAACTACAAGTCCAACGGGATCACGTCGAGGAACTGGAAGCCCACCTTGCCGGCTTGCGCGCCCAATTGGGCGGGTGATTCTCACGGCAAAGGTGACCCCTCATGATTGTTTACAAGTTAAACGAAAAGGGCCAGGAAGTGCTGCACTATCCGGCAACACTGTTGTCGCGCCGCTCCAATTCCGTACGGCTAGAAGCGTTTTTTAGTCGCCACGACCTGGACCTGGGCTTTGTGTGGTTCAAGCAGCGGGATCGCTTCATTGAACATTTCTACAATGACCGTTGGTACAACGTTT
>CAZDSN010000914.1:0-1653 GCA_964507675.1 uncultured Ardenticatenaceae bacterium
CAGCGCCCATTGAAAGAGCGTACATTGGCGCGTATTCGGAGGGGGTTGGAGATGTTCGCGGGGCAACACCTGGTCCTTGATTTGAGCAGGACTCATGGACACGACCGGCGCTCTGTTCCTGTCTCGTCGCGTTTGCCAACGCAGACCACAGCACAGACCGCAGGTTTGCTAGTGCTGCCTTTCACTGTGGAGACGTTGTTTGCCGGCACGCGCAATCCACGCGGAATGGGTGAAGTGCTGGCTACGCAGACAGCGCGGCAAAGTCAAGGTCTTGTTCTTCCACCGTTCCTGGTTCATCTACGCACCCACTCAGATGTGAGCGTGGTAGGTGATGCAATGCACACGATTTCTGCCGGCGGCAACCATCATGCCCTGGTAATGCCCCCGTTCATCTTGGGGTATGCCAATGGCGATGGTCCGCCCAAAGGCGCGGATGAACCACTGCGCACGTTTCACACGCAGAATGGGCAGGGGTTGGTTGTGCCCCCCCTGCTGACATCGGTCAACTACTACGATGATATTGTGCGCCCTGTGGATGAGGCGCTGCCCACACAGACTACGGGGGAAAAATTAGCCCTGACCATCCCGCCGTTCCTACTGAGTTATTACAGCAGCAGCGGAAATTTGCGCGGTGTGGACGGGGAGATGGGCACGGTAACGACAGTTGACCGCCATGCCCTGGTTTCCCCTGAATCGTTGATTGAGGATTGCGGCTTCAGGATGTTGCAGCCGCATGAGATAGGCCGAGGGATGGCCTTTGACGACGGGTATGTCGTCTTGGGCACAAACCGCGAAAAGGTGTGGCAATATGGCAACGCGGTCACGCCGCCAGCAATGGAATTGCTGTTAAGCCGCTGCCTGGATACGCTGCGGTGAAGTACCCGTACATTTACGTTTGGGGCAATAACGAAGTCAGGGCTGCCTATAAAGGGCAGTCTTGCCGCGTGGTGGTTCGGGGGGCTATGAATAGTTGTCTGGTCGAATTTGAGAGCGGTGCGCGGCTGGTAACCAGCCGCAATGCACTGCGGAAACCAAAGGAAGTAAGGAATGACTGAGATAGCGAAATTTGTTGGTGGGCCACTGCATGGGCGTGTGAAGACAGTTAACGGCAGCCGCTGGCTAGATGTACCGGTACTGGTTAGTACCCGTCACCCCAAACAGCAACGGGGCAGGATTTATCAATATTGCCGGTACGCTCGCGTCCGCGAAGGGCTGTACCGATTTGTTGATGGATATTACGAACCAAAGAAAACGCGAGGAAGAAAACAATGAGCAGATACGCAAATAAACGCCCGCACGTTAGGGATGGTGGTGGGAGATTTCGGAAAGTGACGCCGGCAGATTTGGGCATTGGCGGTGTTTGTCCCCAATGCCGGCATCTGCTACTGCGCCACGTAGATGGTGACAAACGTGATCGTCCGATTGACCCGCGACGCATCAGGTATCGCTGCTTCACCTGCGAACCGCTGACTGAGGCAGAGTTGGCGCTGGCAGCCGAAATTGAGGCCAGTAAGCCGCCCAAGAAAAGTTTTACTGCCTGGCTGGACGAAGCCGCCGCCAACTTGAATCTGGAGTAATAATGAGCAAACAGAATGCCCTGACAACAGATGAGCAGGTGCGACAGCTAAACGACCTGGCCCGTGAAATGGCGGT
>CAZDSN010000915.1:0-1650 GCA_964507675.1 uncultured Ardenticatenaceae bacterium
AACGCCACCGGCTGCTCGTCCATCTACGGCGGCAACCTGCCCACCACGCCGTGGGCGCAAAACGCAGAAGGGCGCGGCCCGGCCTGGTCCAACTCCCTGTTTGAAGACAACGCCGAGTTTGGCTTTGGGATGCGCGCGGCGCTGGACCAGCGGCTGGAAGCCGCTTCCAGCCTGCTGCGCGACTTGGGTACCACCATTGGTGATGGCTTGATGCAGGCCATTCTCTATGCGGAACAGGTGGATGAGGCCAAAATCCAGGAACAGCGGGGGCGTGTGTTGGAGTTGAAATACCGGTTGCAGGAGATGATTGCCGTTGAAACTGACGCCTTGGTCAAAAACAAGCTGCAAAATCTGCTCAGCGTGGCCGACGTTTTCGTCAAGAAAAACGTCTGGATCGTTGGCGGCGACGGGTGGGCTTACGATATTGGCTATGGCGGCCTGGACCACGTGTTGGCCTCCGGGCGCAATGTCAACGTGCTGGTGCTGGATACCGAAGTGTACTCCAACACGGGTGGACAGATGTCCAAAGCTACGCCGCGCGGCGCCGTAGCCAAGTTCGCTGCCGCGGGCAAGCCGCTGCCAAAGAAAGACCTGGGGCTGCTGGCTATCAGCTACGGCAACATTTATGTGGCGCGCGTCGCCTTTGGCGCCAAAGACGTTCAGACGATTAAGGCGCTGCTGGAGGCGGAAGCGTATGATGGCCCTTCCCTGGTCATCGCCTACAGCCACTGCATTGCCCACGGCTATGACCTCAAATATGGCCTGGAGCAGCAGCAGGCGGCTGTGGATTCTGGCTATTGGCCGCTCTATCGCTACAACCCGGATCGCATGGCGCAAGGACTCAATCCATTTGAACTGGATTCCAAGCCGCCACAACTGCCGCTGGACAAATACATCTACCGCGAAGGCCGCTACCGAATGCTGACGCAAAGCCAGCCAGAGCGGGCCGCCCGGCTGCTGGAACTGGCCCAGGCAGACGTCAAAGGACGCTGGGACATGTACTTGCGGCTGGCCGAGAACAAACAGGCGTAAAAGGAGATAATCATGGACTTAACCACAACCTACCTGGGATTGCCGTTGAAGAACCCGCTGGTGCCATCTTCATCGCCAATTACGCGCCATATCAGCGGGCTGCGACAGTTGGAGGATGCGGGTGCGGCGGCAGTGGTGCTCTACTCTTTGTTTGAGGAGGAGATCAACGCCGAGAGCCGTACGCTGGATCGCTATCTGACGGAAGGAACGGAAAGCTTTGCGGAGGCATTGTCTTATTTCCCAGAAGCGCCCACCTATCGCCACATCGGCCCAGACGCTTATCTGGAGCACATTGCCAAAGGCAAACGGGCCCTGGATATCCCCATTATTGCCAGCCTGAACGGTGTTTCTACGGGCGGATGGGTGCGTTACGCGCGCGACATCGAACAGGCGGGCGCGGATGCGCTGGAGTTGAATATCTATTTCTTGCCAACCAATCTTGACCTGGAATCGGACGAAGTGGAACAGATTTACCTGGACGTGCTGCGGGATGTGAAGGCGAATGTTTCTATTCCCGTAGCCATGAAGCTCAGCCCGTATTTCAGCGCCATGGGCAACATGGCCCGCCGCCTGTCGGAGGCGGGCGCGGATGGGCTGGTGTTGTTTAACCGGTTTTAC
>CAZDSN010000916.1:0-1648 GCA_964507675.1 uncultured Ardenticatenaceae bacterium
TCCGCGAATGGGAAATCAATCGGCTGCAACGCAAAGCGGCTAAGTTGGGATTCACGCTCTCCCCAACAGCACCAATACCTATCTCAAATGGAGCTGTTTCTTAGTAAACCGGAGTTGGGCAGCGGACGTTCAACGTCAACGTGCGCTGCGAACCGCTTCCGGACCCGGCCGCAGATCGACAACGGCGACGATAGCGTCCAGCCCGGCATCAAGGCGACGAGGCGATCGGGCAGCAGGAGGAATCGGAGAACGCGTGCGGACGCGCCCCGGACAAGCACGCAAAGACGTGGCCGCGCAGCACGAAATCCAGGACCAAGCTAGCCCAGGCCTCGCCAGCCAAGGACGATGAGCGCGGTGCTGATGAGGGCGAAGACCGGTCCGAAGGGCAACGCGAATCCCCACCAGAAAACTGCGCCCGCCGGCAAAAGGGCGAGGGCCAGGAATGCACCGACCCTCGACCCGCCCCACAGCAGAACGCCTGCCAGGATCTCGAAAACGCAGACGAGAAGGAAACCAGCGAGGAGCGGAACTGTGGTGGGGATGCCGACGCGTTCGAAAGGACCTCTTCCATAGGCCGGAAAACCCATGACCATGGGTATGTCGCGGCCTTGGAGGAGATTGCGGATTGCTGGAATGCAGAAGACACCAAAACCTAGCCCATTCAACACTAGAAGTATGGCCGCGACGCGAAGTTGAACCAATACGTTCATTGCACCAATACCTTCGCCAAAAATGGCGTAAGTTGAGCGATTGTGTAAGAGTATGTTCGCCTTTTGACTGTGCCCTGCTGATTCACGGTAATTGCCAGAACGGAAGGGGTTAGCCAGACACCAATTCAGGCTATTGTAGCGGAAGTTGGACGTGGTCGCTGCCGGCATCTCTCCCCACCCTTTCCCCCGTATAAGGATCGTAGAGACCAAAATGAACGGCGGCAGGGGCGGTGGGGGGCGGCGGCAGGGTGTGCCGCTGGCGAAAGATGTCGCCTACGTGCAGCGTTTGCGGGTCTACCCAGAAACCGTCGTCGCCGCTGAGGAAGCGACCGGATTCGTCTACCAATTGGGCAAATACCCACAGTCGCGGGCCCGCGTAGACGCCTGGCGGCGGTGGGTTGCTGATTAAAGGGAGCGGCGGCAGCTCTAACGGGCGAGCCACCTGCCAGGTGATTTCTAAAACAGACGCGGCGGCGTCATAGACGGCAGTCAGGGCGCACAAGCCGTTCTGGAAGCAGGCCAGCGGCGCAGCCTGGGGGAGTTCTGCCGCTACCTGCGCCAACGTGTAACCGCCCACCTGCGCCAGCGGCGGCCCATACAACGAGGCGTAGGCGTCGGGGACTTGCGGGTAGCCGTGAAAGCTAACAGCGGGGGCGCCAGCCAGGGAGAGAAAGACGGCTCGCTGCGGATCGTACAGGCGGGGACGCACGCCGCTGACGGCTGCCCCGGCCAGATCAATTTGCAGCGCCAGACGGCTCCAGGGCCCTGCCAGTAAGTCGCTGACGCCAAAATCGGTCAGGTCGGGGTGGGCGGCGGCGTATTCAGCCACGTTGCGCATGTTGGCGTGGTAGAGGAAGCGGGTGTTGCCGTGGTTGGGCCACTCCACGAAGTAAGCGGGTAAATCGCGCCAACCCACGGAAAGAACGAACAGAATGCCC
>CAZDSN010000917.1:0-1635 GCA_964507675.1 uncultured Ardenticatenaceae bacterium
GCAAATCCAGAGATTTTAGGGCATTAATCACATGGAGTGTATTTGGATCTGACTGCGCCATATCTTCCCCAACGACATACATAGCTTTAAGATCACCGCGAATCGCAGCATCATACATGTCAGGTATTTTATATCCTGCGGCTGCAGGCACCTCCGTTCCATAAAACTCTGAGTATTTCTTCCTGATCTCCTCCTGCGTATGGTCAAGGTAGCCAGCACCCTGGTATGGCTGAACACCCATATCCGCCATTCCCTGAACGTTATTCTGTCCTCTGAGGGGGTTCACCCCACATCCGCGCTTGCCAATGTTTCCGGTGATCATAGCCAGGTCGGCAATCAGCATAACCGTATACGTACCTTGGTAATGCTCTGTCACTCCTAAACCATGAAAACTCATGGCGTTCTCAGCTTTTGCGTATGCAATGGCAGCGTCACGGGCTGCGGAGTAACTTACTCCGGACACTTCCTCAAGCTCCGCGATGTTGAGTGAAAGAATATTCTCTTTAAAATCTTCCCAGCCTTCGGTTCTGAGTTCGATAAACTGTCGATCATAGGCTTTGGCACTGACGATAGCGTGCAGCATCATATTGAGCACAGCAACATTAGTTCCGGGCCTTAGTTGCAGATGATGTGTGGCGTATTTAGCCAATTCAGTTTTGCGCGGATCAATCACAATGCAAGTCTTGCCTTTCATAGCAAACTGCCTCAGTTTTGCACCTGTCACCGGGTGCCCTTCCGTAGGATTGGCACCAATCACCATGATCGCATGGGTAAACTTGAGATCCTCAATACTGTTGGTCGCAGCTCCTGTACCAAAACTTCGCTGCATCCCCAATGCTGTTGGAGAATGACAAACACGTGCACATCCATCAATATTATTGGTTCCGATCACAGCCCGGATAAATTTTTGCATGAGATAATTTTCCTCATTGGTACATCGAGCAGATGAAATGCCAGCTATAGAGTCAGGTCCATGTTTCGTCCTGATATCCTTCAATTTCGAGGTAATATAGTCATAAGCTTCATCCCAACTCACTTCGTCAAATCCTCCATCAGCATTGCGAATCATTGGTTTTCTGATCCGGTCAGGGTGCTTATAAAACTTAAACGCATATCTTCCTTTCAAGCAGGTATGTCCTTGGTTGACCTCTGCCGTATAAGGGGCCTGAATACTGAGTACTTTTCCGTCTTTGACGCTGACTTCTAGATTACATCCCACCCCACAATAGGTGCATACCGTCCTGACTTTCGTCTGTCCTACCAGGGCTTTACTCTGGAATACATCCGAAATGGCTGATGTTGGACAGGCTTGTGCACATGCGCCACAACTGACACAATCTGACTCGGCAAAACTCTGATTCATGCCTTTGATGATCTGACTGTCAAAGCCTCTTCCCATCACATTGAGCACCTGCTGACCTTGAATTTCGTCACATGCGCGTACACACCTGTAGCACATGATACACTTTGACAAATCGGAGGTCATGTATGGGTGGCTGAGGTCTTTCTGCCTGTCAAGATGATTTTTTCCTTCAGGATACCTCACTTTTCTAATACCAACTTTGGCTGCAACGTCTTGCAATTCACAATTGCCATTCACCTCACAGGTCAAACAGTCTAAAGGGTGGTCAGTGA
>CAZDSN010000918.1:0-1634 GCA_964507675.1 uncultured Ardenticatenaceae bacterium
TGATTTACAGTGGCTTGAATCAGAGGCTGGGGGATTACGCAGGCATCCAAACATCCGACAGGCAATAAAGGATTTGAAAAACGATCTTGACAGTATCATAGATGATAGGCGACGGGGGGATGACTTCCGCCCATTGAAGGAAGACGCGATCTTGAACTATGAAAGGCTCTTGAAGGAATGTGACAAAGTTACTGGCAAGCGAACCGTTTGATTACAGGAAGCATGACCAAGAGCTTTGAAACATTATTTCTGTTGTAGTTGCTCAACAAAACGCTTTTGCTAAGATGGGGGCGTGCTTAATGAATGGTTCTTTTTCTTGATAGTAGGGCAACGGCAAAACAAAGCCGCGTAGGGGATTCTTTCCCTTACGCGGCTTTTTTTGTTGCGCAGTAATTGCATAAAAAACGTCAAGCAATGGTGATGCACTCTCGACGCTGGTCAGACCGATGCAGGCGGCTGACAGACTGTATTATAGCATACTATAGGCTGCCTGTGTCCCTTTTGGCGCGGGCCAGGAAAGGGTAGGGGCGCATCGCTAAATAACTGGAGTCTGGCGAAAACTACACAGGGTTGCCGGGTTAGAAACCGAGTTTTTTTGAAAAACTCGGTTTCCACAGGTCTGGTGCTGACTGGGGATGGGGCAAATCCAAATGCAGCGCACCCGTTTTTGAAAGTACAGCAGCAAGGCGCTTCGGGCAACTTTGAGTATGCGGGGTGCTATCTGGGCAACAACGGCAATGCCGGCACGTTTGGGCTGGGCTTTTTTGCCTTATCCCAACCTTTTAACAGCGCACATATGCGGGCTGCGCGGGTTAGCTCTACCGTCACTATTGAGTTCACCAATGTGAACGGCGGTTCGCTGCCGGATCAGACGTATGTTTGCAGCGGCGCGCCGGCTGCGCCAGGCGACAAAATTGGGGTGTTGGGGTATGCCAATATCGCCAAGATTGACAACTTCAGCGACGGCGCGACGGTGTTGGACACCTTCTCCTACACCGGGGCTTTGGGCGCGACAGGCAACTGGAACGATGCGGCCCCCGGTATGAACGCGGATGGCAGTCAAGCCAGTGGCGGGTCCTTGTCTCTGTCCTTCTGGGTGGGTCAGGCGTGCGCGCCGGCCAGCACGGACGCAGCGCTTAATCCGAACCTGTCATTGAGCGTTTCTGCCGGCAGCAACAACGTGGTCTGGCTGGTTCGCTTCTACTTTGCCAATGGCACCAGCCAAAATGTCTTGCAGACGGGCTTGCCCGCTTGTTTCAGCCAGACGTTCAACACCAACTACATTCCTACCAACCCACCTGTTACGTCTATCTGCTCCTTTGTGTATGATCCCGCCGTACCTGGCGTGATTGCCCAGGACTGCGTGGCTGTGCCATAAGCCGGCAGCGTTGTTTTGTTTGTTAGTGATAAGCGGGGACAGACTAATGGGTCTGTCCCCGCTTTTTTTACCCAAATGGGTTACGCGGCTGATAATTGGGAACGCCTGGCTCGAGATGTTCGCCAACGGCGCCTTTCGCAACAGGCCGAACCAGGCCAGCCATCCTCATTTGGACGCGCCATTTCATGTTATAATCAGCAGCACAGGCAAAAGAATCGAGGTCATTATTCACACCCGCTCCCTGAGCTTGTCGAAG
>CAZDSN010000919.1:0-1631 GCA_964507675.1 uncultured Ardenticatenaceae bacterium
GATGCCCTGGCGCGCTTCCAGCGACTGCGGGGGCGGGATGTCTGGTTCTTGACGGGCACGGATGAGAACAGCCTCAAGAACGTACAGGCTGCCGCCGCCGAGGGCATCCCCACGCAGGCGCTGGTAGACCGCAATGCCGCCGCTTTCTACCAGCTACGGCAGGCCCTCAATCTTTCCTTCGACGACTTCATTCGCACCAGCGTGGACCCACGTCACCTGGCAGGCGTGACGCGCTTGTGGCGCGCCTGCGCCGCCCGCGGCGACATTTACAAACAAAACTACGGTGGTCTGTATTGTGTCGGCTGCGAAACTTTTTACGCGGCAGATGAACTGTGGCAGGGTCTCTGCCCAGAGCATTTGACCTCGCCCGAATGGGTCGAGGAAGAAAATTACTTCTTTCGCCTTTCGCGTTACCAGGAGGCGCTGTTGGCGCTGATTGAATCGGGTCAGTTACGCATTGAGCCGCCCCGCCGCCAGAATGAAGTCCTCAGTTTTATTCGCCAGGGTTTGCAGGATTTCAGCATTTCCCGCAGCGTCAGCCGCGCTCGCGATTGGGGCGTGCCCGTGCCCGATGATCCCACACAGGTGATGTACGTCTGGTTTGACGCATTGGGCAATTATATTACGGCGCTGGATTACGCCACGGAAAGCGAGCGGTATCGTCGCCGCTGGCAGGTGTGCCCCGACCGCATTCACGTCATTGGCAAGGGCATCATCCGTTTTCATGCCGTTTATTGGCCTGCCATGCTGCTCAGCGCGGGCGTGCCCCTGCCGACTACTATTTTTGTGCATGGCTACGTGAACGTGGAGGGGCAAAAGATCAGCAAGAGTCTGGGCAACGCGGTTGATCCCGTGGCGTTGGCGGAACAGTATGGGGTGGACAGCGTGCGCTACTACTTGCTGCGCGAAATTCGGGCTGCGGATGATGGGGATTTCACGCTGGCGCGCTTTGTGCAGGCGCATAACAGCGACCTGGCTGACCACCTGGGCAATCTGCTCAACCGGGTGGTGCACATGGTGCAGCGATACGAGCACGGTTTTATCCCGGCCCCTGATTCCGCTGTGCATACGGCTGCCGACGCCCGCCTGCTGGCTACGGCCCAATCCCTGCCGGCAGAAGTCACAACCGCTATGGAGCAATTTCGACCGCACGACGCGCTGGAAGCCATTTGGGGGCTGGTGGCGGCAGCTAACCGGTATGTGGACGAGACAGAACCCTGGGCGCTGGCGAAACGGGGCAAACAAGGGGATACGGCGGCTGCCGGCATTCTCTCCACCGTCCTCTACAATCTGGCGGAAACTTTGCGGCTGGCAGCTTACCTGTGCCAGCCCTTTCTGCCACACACCGCCGCCGCCCTGGCCGCGCAGTTGAATGTCTCCCTGCATGGGGATTGGGATCGCCTGACCGTCTGGGGCGGGTTAGCGCCCGGCACGCCCATCCAGCCTGGGCCCATACTTTTCCCCAAGCTCCCGCCAAAATAGCCAACTCTGTAGGGCGGGTTGGCAACCCGCCCAGCCATCGAAAATAGATTCACGCGGAGACGCGGAGAAAAAACGTAGGATAGGCTTCCAGCCTGTCCACGCCTACAATTTCACCCATCGAAAATAGATTCACGCGGAGACGGGAGGGC
>CAZDSN010000920.1:0-1630 GCA_964507675.1 uncultured Ardenticatenaceae bacterium
GCCGCCCTGGCAAACGCCAGAAGCGGCGGATCGCGCCTGGGTGGAGGATGGCGTGGCCATTCGCACTGTGCCGCTGCGGGGGGGCGTACCTGGTATCACCCGCCGCCTGCTGCAAGAAAGCCTGGCCTGGGAGCCAGAAGTAGTCCATTGTTTCAAACCAAAAGCATACAGCGGCCTGGCTGCCTGGTGGTTATGGCAGTTCCGACGACGACGGGTGCGGTTGGTGTTGGATACAGATGATTGGGAAGGGGCCGGCGGCTGGAACGAAATTGCGCCCTATACGCCCTGGCAGAAACGATTTTTTGCCTGGCAGGAACAGTGGGGCATGGCGCATTGTCACGCTTTAACCGTCGCCAGCCGTACTTTGCAGAGCCTGGCCTGGGCGCATGGCGTGCCGCCGCAGCAGGTCGTTTACCTGCCCAACGGGCCAGGTATTGCATCGCCTGGAGAAGAAGCCACAGCGCGGCGGGCGGCGCTAGGTCTGACAGATCGCCCCTCGCTGCTGTTGTACAGCCGCCTGTTTGAGTTTGACAGCCAACGGCTGGTGGACATCTTGCAGCGGGTGCGGGACAGCGTGCCTGATTTTGCGCTGCTGCTGGTGGGGACCGGGTTGTATGAGACGGATGTCGTCGCTTTCCGGCAGCAGTTGGCGGCGGCGGATTTGCAGTCGCACGTGATAGATGTGGGCTGGCTGGCGGAGCGTGAAACGCCTGATACCCTGGCAGCCGCCGATGTGGGCATTTATCTCATGGAAGACAGTCTGCTCAACCGCACCAAATGTCCCGTCAAGCTGGCGGATATGCTGTCCTGCGGCGTGCCGGTGGTGGGGGAAGCGGTGGGACAGGTGGCGGAGTACGTGGTACATGAGCAAACAGGGCGACTGCGAGCAGCGGGAGACAATGAAGGAATTGCCGCCGACCTGGTATACATTTTACAAAACCCCATGCACCGCCGCGCCCTTTCTCTTGCCGCGCGCCAGCACATTTTGCTACACTTCTCCTGGGACCATCTGGCAGCCCGCGCCGAGGAGGCTTATGTGCTGCCTTGACCGTATGCGCGCCCAAGCGCCCCATATAGAGAGCGTTTAACGTATGCCCGATCTCAGTCCGTTTCACAAGCAGTCGTACCTGAATCTGGAGACCTTTCGCCAGGATGGGCGCGGGGTGCAGACGCCGTTGTGGTTTGTGGAAAGAGAGGGTGTTTTGTATATGCGCACGCCCATGGACACCTGGAAGGTCAAGCGCATCCGGCGTAACTCATCGGTGCGGGTGGCGCCGAGCAATTTTCAGGGCGAAGCAAAAGGGGCGTGGCTGGATGGGGTGGCGGAGGTTATGCCGGCAGTTCAGGCTTCCTGGGTGAATAAAGCGTTCAGGCAAAAATATGGCCTCGCCAAACGCATCATAGACCTGCGTAACCGCCTGATCGGGCGCGGCGACGCCTATTTTGCGGTCATTGCCGTGCGCTGCCTGTAGCCTGATGGCTTCCTATCCGATTTAGTTGACATAAACTACGGCATGTTATCGTGATTGGACCACAACGCGCTACGTTTTTGGGAATTAATCTAATCAGTCTATCAGTGCTGGCGCTGGAAGTCGTGCTGACCCGCGTTTTCTCTGTTTTGATGTGGTAT
>CAZDSN010000921.1:0-1628 GCA_964507675.1 uncultured Ardenticatenaceae bacterium
CCGTAAAGCAGATGTTAAGACAATTTGTCTATCATAATAGTCGTTTGCGTGGGGGAAAAGTAACTACGGCAGCGCCGCCTCTGTCTGGGTTTCCTGACGTTTATCCATATCAAAGGTGCTGTTGCTCACTGCGTACACAAACGGAGGGCGCGTAAACTATAATCAGGTATTTTAGCGCGTCGCAAAAATCCTCCCTGCCTTTTCTGCGGGGAGCGTCAACGCGGCGGCAAACGTAGCATGTTCAAAAGCTCAAAGTCTACTTTACACCCGGAACTATTTGCCCCAGCCGATTTAGAGCAGTATGTACAGCAGCGGACAGCGGCGCTGCAAGCGGAGTTGGTGAAAGAGCGCCAGACGCAGCAAGCCTTACAGCACGCCTACCAATCCTTGCAGCAGCGCATGTTTGCCCGCAACCAGGAGATCAATCGCCGCACCCAGCAGCTAGAAGCACTTTACCGCGCCGATGAAGAGTTGTACCGGCACCTGGACATGGACGACGTGCTGCAGACATTGGTAAACGTGGCCGTGGACCTGCTGCAGGCGGATAAAAGCGTGGTGATGGTGTGGGATAAGCTGCACCAGCAGTTGGTGGTGCAAGCCATTTATGGTTTTGACCCGGCCAGCGAGTCGCCCAGAATCATATCGCCAGAGGGGAGTCTGGCCGGCATGGTGGCTGTTACAGGCGTCCCCGCCGTTGTTGAAGATACGACTCTCGATCCCCGCGTCGCCCGCCACATCACCGATCCGGAAGGCATTCGCGCCTTCATGCACGTCCCTATTAAGGTCAACGGGCAAATCTACGGCGTCTACAACGTAGATTACGTGCAGCCGCGGGTCTTCAGCGAAGATGACCAGCGTCTCTTTATGGCGCTGGCGCAGCGGGCGGCGTTGGCTATTGAAAACGCCAGGCTGTATGAACGCGCCCAATACGCTGCCGCGGTCGAAGAACGCAACCGCCTGGCGCGTGAGCTGCACGATGCCGTCACCCAGACGCTTTTTTCGGCTACGCTGATTGCCGATGTACTGCCCCGCCTGTGGCTGCGTAATCCAGAACAGGGGCAGCAGCGGCTGGCCGATCTGCGCGAGCTGACACGCGGCGCGCTGGCCGAAATGCGCACCTTGCTGCTAGAACTGCGCCCGGCCAGCCTGACAGAAATGAGTCTGGATGATTTGCTGCGGCAGTTGGCCGACGCCATTATTGGCCGCGCCAGGCTGCCGATTGAGCTACAGGTGGTGGGCCGGCAACGCATGCCGGCAGAAGTCCAGGTAGCTTTCTATCGCATTGCCCAGGAATCCCTGAACAACATTGTCAAACACGCGGCGGCCAATCAGGTCCATATTCGTCTGACATACCAGCCGGAGTCTGTGACGCTATCCATCAGCGATAACGGCCACGGCTTTGACCCGGACAACCCGCCCGTTAACTGTCTCGGTCTGGGCATCATGCGCGAACGCGCCGCCAAGATCGGGGCCACCCTGACGATTGAGAGCCAGATCAACGAAGGCGCCTGCGTCACCGTTATCTGGCCCATTACATAAGCATTGTCACCAGCGACGGCGCAACACAGCCGGCCCCCGTCCTGAGCTTGTCGAAGGAATGGATGAAAATTCGTGGCGCAGTTTGCTAA
>CAZDSN010000922.1:0-1624 GCA_964507675.1 uncultured Ardenticatenaceae bacterium
TGGGACGACGTTTCCGGCAGCGCGCGCGCGGCATGCCGTAGCGGCAGCGCGCCCGCCTACCGTCGCAACTTTATTGGTTTTCGGGTGGTGTGCGCGCGTCGTCCCCCATCTCCCCCTGGCCGCTGACCTCTGTCTGGCCTGCGAGCGGTAGCGGAGCAGGCCACCGCGCCGCAGGCGCGGGCCTCTGCGCCCTTGTCATTCCGAACCCTTCGGCTTCACTCAGGGCAGGCTGAAGTGAGGAATCCCTACAGCGCTGGCGGGCAAAGGCCGTTGGGATTCCTCAGGCTGTCGCCTTCGGAATGACATGATGGCGGGCAAATGGAGAATGGCTCATGAACCTTGCGTAGTTTTCGCACTTTTGTAAAATCAAAGCAACCATACGGGCACGACGCGCTTTTCCACTGTATTGCCTGGTCTGGCATCAATTACCCGCCGGATGTCCACGCCCCATTTCAGAAGGGAATAAGACATGACCGTACAAACGACTATTAGCCGCACCGATCTGGCTCGCAGGTCGCGGCAAACGATTGAGCAGGCGCGGCGCGGTCAAACCATCCTGGTGCGCAGCTACGGCGAAGAACAGGTCGCCATTATAGACGCCCTGGATTACCGCCTGCTGCGCGCCGCGGCGTTGTACCGCGCCCAACCGGACGCCCCGGCCCATGAAACCACGGCGATTCCCCAGGGCCTGGCAGAAAATGACGTGGAAGCCGCCGTAGTCCAGGCTGGCGGCGATCTGCAGGCTGCCTGGGATTTGATTGTGGCTGCTTATCTCGACGGCCACATCAGTCTGGGCCGCGCCGCCACCTTACTCAACCAGTCTCGCTTTGAACTGCAAGCGCGCTTCAACCGCCTGGGTATCCCCTTACAGAGAGACTGGAGCAGTCTTGGAGACTGCTCCAGTCTGGGAAGTGCGTAAATCCTACTTGAATAGGAGCAGTATGAGTTTCGACAGAGAAAGCTGGAAGCTGTTGGGGGAAGCGCTGGCGCGGTTAGAGGCGGGGTTTGCGGATTTGCCTGCCTTTACGCCGGCGGTAGACCTGGCTCAACTCCAACCCGTGCTGCAGCAGACGGCGCAGCGCCTGCAAGATAATTACCCCTATCACCACCCGCTGTACGCCGGGCAGATGCTCAAGCCGCCGCACCCCCTGGCGCGCCTGGCTTATGCCCTGGCAATGTGGCTGAACCCCAACAACCACGCCCTGGACGGCGGGCGCGCCAGTTCGGCTATGGAAAAGGAGGTCGTCGCCGACCTGGCCCGCCTCTTTGGCTGGGACGCCCACCTGGGGCACCTGACGGGCGGCGGTACGCTGGCGAACCTGGAAGCGTTGTGGGTCGCCGGGCAGCTTCGCCCCGGCCAGACTATTCTGGCCTCCGCGCAGGCTCATTACACCCATAGCCGTATCAGCGCCGTGCTGCAACTGCCTTTTGCTGCTGTGCCCGGCGATGCCCAGGCGCGCCTGGATGTGGCGGCGCTCAAGGCGCGCTTAAGCCAGGGGAATGTGGGCACAGTAGTGGTCACGTTGGGGACAACGGCCACGGGCGCGGTGGATCCACTGCCAGAGATTCTGGCTTTGCAGCCGGAGTATGGTTTTCGCATTCACGTAGACGCGGCGTATGGCGG
>CAZDSN010000923.1:0-1623 GCA_964507675.1 uncultured Ardenticatenaceae bacterium
GTATTGCAGCAGGTTCGATTTGCCCGCGCCGGGCAGCCCCACCAGCGAAACACTGGCACGCATGGCCAACCATTGGCGCAAACAGGCAATCGTTTCCTGGCGAAAGCCAGGCCAGAAGCGTCCCCCTCCAGACGATTCCAGAATTTCCCTCATTTTTCCCCTCTGAAAATTGGCCGCGGATTAACGCGGATAAACGCGGATTAAATCTGCGAAATCTGACAAACCGCAGAGATGCCAAGAATGCAGAGATTTTCTCTTTTACCGGATCCTCTGCGCGCTCTGCGTCTCCGCAGTGAAATTTATTCCACAAACATAGTGATGTTTCCTGGCACGTTGTTCAGCCGATGATCAGCCAATGTTCAACTGGTCATCAGGCAACTCTGGCACAAAAACCGTATCCTGACATCAACTGTATACAGCGCGTTTTAATCAACGGTTTGGCTAAAAAGAGGATATGGGAAACGGCCGTTCCCCACCAACCCTCAATTCAGGCAAAACCACCACTCACCGTATCGGTAAAGGATACCAATCATGTCTCTTGCAATTCGCCGTAAAGCTGTCTATTTGCTTGCTGCCGCCGCGCTGGCCCTGATGTTGCTCGGCACCACTTTAACCACCCCTGTGTTCGCCGATTGTTCCTCGCCAAGTACGCCCACCTGCGGCGGCTAACATAGCCAGACCCCACGTCGTCTAAAAGCTCAACAGGTTCCCTGTTGGGCTTTTATTTTTTATCCGTGTCTTTGCCCAGGTCTGCACGCAGTTTTTCGTAAGCAGCGCCAAATTCCCGCAGCAATTTTTGTGCCCACTGGCTTTCGGGGAACTGCTGCAGCAGTTGAATGGCCTCTGCATAAAGCGGCAAGGCCGCTGCCTGTTGGCCGTCCTGCGCATAAACGGAGGCTAATGTCCCCAAACTGTTGCCCAAATCAAGCTGATTCTCTCTCTCGCGAAAGAGCGAAATGGCCAGATTTAAATGGTCCGCCGCGCTGCCCCACTGCTTCATTTCTAAATAGACATTACCCAGGTTGTTGTAAAAATTGCCAAGCAGGTCAAATTCATTTTGCTCACGCAGCGCCACCGGGTCAATTTCTAAAAAAGCCGCTTCAGCCTTGTCCCAACTTTCCTGGCGATAATACAAAACACCTAAATTCAGCGAAACAAATGCTTTATCTTTGACATTGTTGGTAAGGCTGAGAATCGACCCCGCTTCTTCAAAAGCTTGCTGCGCCAGTTCAAACTCGTTGGTCTTAACATAAACATTGCCCATATCGGCCCAGGTCCGGGCAAGATAGACGTGATTGTCCAGTCTGCGCCAAGTTTGAATTGCCTGTTGATAATGGTCAATTGCCGCTGGCCAATTCCCTACAAACTCCTCAATTTTGCCCAAGTGACGGTGGGCAAAGGCGGCGATACGCTCTACGCTGGGGCGTGTTTGGGCTAAGTCGAGGGCCGCCTGGGCAAAGGCTCTTGCCTGGCCAACGTCTCTCTGAGCATCGTGATATTCGGCCAGGCAGCCATAGGTAATCGCCAGCAGGTCATCGTTGGCCAGCTGCTGCGCCAGGGCCAGCGCGGCCGTGTGCTGCGTCTCGGCTTCTGGCAGGCGGTTGCCCAAACGGTACAGCTGGC
>CAZDSN010000924.1:0-1618 GCA_964507675.1 uncultured Ardenticatenaceae bacterium
GGTTGGCGAGATACGCCGTGGCAGGAACGGGTGGCGCTGCTGCGGCAAGCGGCCGATTTGATTAGCGACCGCTTGTTTGAAATTGGGGCAATTATGACCCTGGAAGTGGGCAAAAACCGGCTGGAAGCGCTAGGTGATGTGGAAGAAACGGCGGACCTGATCCGCTTCTACTGCGACCAGATGGAAGAGAACGAAGGGTTCTCTGTGCCCATGAAGCAGGAATCGCCGCGCCACCATAACCGCAGCGTGCTCAAACCTTATGGGGTGTGGGTTGTCATTTCTCCTTTTAACTTCCCCTTTGCCCTGGCAGGTGGGCCCAGCGGCGGCGCGCTGGTAGCGGGCAACACGGTGGTCTTTAAGCCAGCCACGGACACGGCTTATACGGGTTGGCTGCTAACGACATGTTTCCGCGATGCCGGCATTCCTGCGGGCGTCTTTAATTTTGTAACGGGCAGCGGGCGCACAGTCGGCAAAACGATTGTGGACCACAAGGATATTGCCGGCATCACCTTTACGGGCAGCTACGACGTGGGCATGGGCATTTATCGCAGTTTTGCTGCCGGCAAATACCCCCGCCCCTGCGTGGCCGAAATGGGCGGCAAAAACCCGACCATTATCAGCAATAAAGGCGATCTGGACAAAGCGGCCATCGGCGTGATGCGCTCTGCCTTTGGGCTCCAGGGTCAAAAATGCTCCGCCTGTTCGCGCGTCTTCGTCCATAAAGATGTCAAGGACGCCTTCGTTGCCAAACTGCTCGATCTGACGCGCAAGATCAACGTAGGCGATCCCACTATTAAATCCAACTGGATGGGCCCAGTCATCAACAAAAGCTCCTTTGAAGATTTCCAGCGCTTCGCCGCCGACCTGGCCGCCCATGGGAATGTGCTACACGGCGGCAAAGTTCTGGACATGAACGGCTACTATGTGACTCCCACCATTGTAGACGACTTGCCTTATGACCATCCGCTGTGGAAGGAAGAAATGTTCCTGCCCATCGTCACCATCGGCGAATTTGAGGACCTGGACGAGGCCATGGCCATGGCTAACGATGTGGACTATGGCCTGACTGCCGGCTTCTACTCCGAAGATGACGATGAAGTCCAATGGTTCCTGGACAACATTGAAGCGGGCGTGCTCTACGTCAACCGCGAAACAGGCGCTACTACCGGCGCCTGGCCTGGCTACCAACCGTTTGGCGGCTGGAAAGGCAGCGGTTCCACAGGCAAAGCCGGCGGCAGCCTCTACTACGTGCAGCAGTACATGCACGAGCAAAGCCAGACCATTATTGACTGACAGACTTGAGTATCCCCCAATAACCTCCCAGAAATGGATATTTCTGGGAGGTTTTCTGAGATCGCCATGGACCCACAACCCCTTCTTCTGCCAGAACGTATCAAAAACGCTATTCAAACCGGTGAAAGTGACTACCGAGAGTTCAAAAGTGCGTTAGAGGGTCCCCCGGATAAGAAAAAACCACGATTGGCAACTAAGATTTGCCAGGATATTGGGGAGGCCCTGGTAGCCTTTGCTAACGCCGATGGCGGCGAGCTGCTGATTGGGGTTGAGGATGATGGAGCAATTTCAGGCGTACCTCACAACCACGCAGATCTGGAACGTA
>CAZDSN010000925.1:0-1614 GCA_964507675.1 uncultured Ardenticatenaceae bacterium
AGTACTTTGATTGGCCAATCGTCTGTGGCATTGACGGTGCGCCCACTTGCCTGGCGGTTGACGAATCCCGCATAATCTGGGTGGGTGACAATCGAGGTAGTGTTTATCGTTTCACGTTGGTTGTTTATGACTGAACACATTCTTCTCTCCCCGCTCGGTATGTCGCCAGGGGCCGTCACGGGGGCGGCTTTTGCGCTGCGGCAGCAGGAACCGATCACGCGCGTGGTCACGTTGAGTACCAACCATGCGAAGGTACGCCTGGCATCCCAATTCGTCGCTGAAGTGCTGGCGTCGGCGGCGCAGCCTATTGATTACTCCCCAGAATTTCTGGACAGCCCGGAACTACGGCGCATTGATGATACAGCCACGACGTACATGACCCGTTTTGAGATGCTGATTCAAGAGGCGCAGCAACAAATGGGCAGCGACGGCAAAGTGCATGTGGCCATTACGGCAGGGCGCTCAGGCATGGGGGTGCTGGCGGCGTGGGCCGCCAGTATGTATGGGGCGGACAAGTTGTGGCATCTGTGGGTGTCCGAAGACATTGAGTTGCGCGGTCACGTAGACGTTTTGCCCCGCCCACTGACACAGGCCAGTATGCGTTACCTGGACCCAACGCCCTACGTGGATGAATTTGAACTGGTGCCGTTACCGCTTACCGACCTGCGTCCCCTGCATACACATTTATGGCGCTATCGGCAGACCGGCCATATGCCGCCGCCAGATCATCCCTTTTTCCATCTGTTCAAGACAGGCGCTATTCAACGCTTTCAAGAGATCTTTCCCGCGGAAATGACGATGAAGCAGGCAGACGATATACTGGAACTGCAAGCCAGATTTGCGCGAGCGGATGGCGCGGAGCAAAACGAAATTGGGCTTGAACTGCTGCAGATTCTGGGGCGGACGAGCGACGTAGGCTCGGAGTTTCAGCAACGTCTGGCGAAGTTGGTTATGCGCGGCGCGGAGCCGGGCGCATTCATGCGCTTAATCGCGGAATCTCCTTCTGCCACTGGTTTCTGGGCCAGGTTGAAGAAACGCGCCGATGAATTAGAGCCGATGCTCACATTGGGACTGAGGGGAGGCGGTTTCCTGCTCAATCTGGTCGTTATGTATCTACAAGTGACAGGTTATCTGAGCTAGAGCGCGTTTACAGGCCATGCCCGCAATCCTGGAAATCCCCCTCACCACCGACCAGCCCCACCGCCCCACGGCGGGGGACCAACGCGCCCTGCACGCTGTCTTTTTCCATGCTTTGCGCGTCGGCGCGCCGGATTTAATGCCAACGGTGCACGACGCCCACCAGAAGCCGTTCACCCAGGCTTTGCTGCCCGGCGCGGAGGCGCAGGCGCTGCTGTGGCGCATCACCTTGCTGCATGATGACCTGCTGACCCCGCTGCAAGAGGGCCTGGCGGCGCTCGCTCCCCGCCAACTGCACCAACGGCAGATGGAACTGAACCTGGCTGGCGCAGTTTGCGCGCAGCAGCCTTACACCTGGCTGGCGCAGGCGCCGCTGCCGTCGCCGCTGCGCCTGGCTTTCCTCACGCCCACCACCTTCAAACGGCGCACGCTGCACCATCCGCTGGAATCCTGATCGCGCCAGCCCCACCGCCAGAA
>CAZDSN010000926.1:0-1612 GCA_964507675.1 uncultured Ardenticatenaceae bacterium
AACCGCGTCACCACAACCGAATTCCAACAGTTTGTCAGCCAGTCGCAGTTGGATGATTTACAGCTTCGCCTGAGTGGCTACTATCGCCAGGCAGGCAGTTGGTCTGGCGTTGAATCGGTGTTAGGGGCAGAAAGGGGTCAGGGAGGGCTGGCTTACCGGCTGCTGGATGCCGCCGGAGCGGTGACGGCCACAGCGGGGGCCGGGCGAGGCCGCCCGCTGAGCAGTATGACGCAAATTGCTACTCTGCCTATCGAACTGGATGGTTTGTTGGTGGGGACTTTGTTGGTATTGGAGCCGGGCGGCACGGGTCAGGGCATGATGAGCATGATGTCCCAATCCAACCTGCACGCCACTGCCTTCTTGCAGTCAGTTAACCGGGCGCTGCTGTGGGGAGGGCTGGTAGCGGTGGGTCTGGCGCTGCTGTTGGGCGTATGGCTGTCGCAGCGGCTGACGCGCCCTTTACAGCAGCTAACGCGAGCCACGCACCGTCTGGCGGCAGGCGACTTGAGCCAGTCGGTGCACGTAAACAGCGGGGATGAGATTGGGGAGCTGGCGACCAGCTTTAACCAGATGGCGCAGTCGCTGGCTGCGGCAGAACAGCAGCGGCAGCAAATGCTGGCAGACGTGGCCCATGAACTGCGCACGCCTTTGAGCGTGATGCGCGGCCACCTGGAGGGGATGCTGGATGGCGTGTTTGCTGCCACGCCCGAGAATTTGACCCTGGTGCATGAGGAGACGCTGCGGCTGGGACGGCTGGTGGACGAACTGCGCACCCTGTCGCTGGCGGAGGCGGGACAGCTTCCCCTGGAGAAAACAACTCTGGATATGGCGCTGCTGCTCCAGCAAGCTTTTGCTGCCTTTCTCCCTCTGGCGGAGGCGGAAGGGGTGCAATTGTCGTTGGATTTGCCGGCAGACACCCTCCCACCCGTATTAGCGGATAAGGCGCGCTTGCAGCAAGTGTTGGGCAATTTGCTGGCAAACGCCTTGCGCTACGCGCCGCAAGGCAGCAGCGGATCGCCGCAAGTGACGTTGGGGGGGCGCGCCCATGATGGGGGAGTGCGCGTTTTTGTGCAGGATAACGGCCCCGGCCTGTCAACAGAAGCGCAGGCGCGCGTTTTCGACCGCTTCTGGCGCGCCGACGCGGCCCGCAGCCGCACCGAGACGGGCAGCGCCAACGGAGCCGGCTCAGGCCTGGGCCTGAGCATCTGCCGCGGCATCATCCGCGCCCACGGCGGGCGCATTGGGGTAGAGAGCCAGCCCGGAGAGGGAACCACCTTCTGGTTTGAATTATCCTGACTGCCCCGTGCAAACGGGAAAAAACAGGTACAATAGAGAGTGTCGTGGATGGATTGCATCCACCTGTCATTTGAGGTTGGTTGGAATTTCTGACTATGTCTCTCGCTTCCCTGTTTGCTTACGACCCGCAGTTTGACCTGGACATACGCCTGGCGGGCGTGCGCCGCAGCGACCAGGTTGTCAGCCGTAATTTCACTTACGCTACGCCTTTTGGCTACCGCCGCGCGGCTTACCTGGTGCGTCCGCGGGCGGAGAAGGGGACGTATGCCGGCATTCTCTACCTCCACTGGTACGACGAAGCCCCCAACGCCAACCG
>CAZDSN010000927.1:0-1607 GCA_964507675.1 uncultured Ardenticatenaceae bacterium
TCTGATGGTGGCTATGTGTGCATACTATCCTCAGGACGGGCCGGTTTCTGACCCCTGTCCACTATTCACTGACCACTCTTTTACAGGAGACAAAACATGACTGACATCACCGGCGGGGAACTGCTGCTGCGCTGTTTGCACGCAGAGAACGTCCGCCACATCCACGCTATCACGGATGGCACGTATATGATTTTTCTGGAAGCCCTGGAACGGCTGGGGCAGGAATTCGGTATGCGCCTGATTGTGCCGCGGCACGAAGCAGCCGCCGCCCACGCCGCGGACGCCGTCACCCGTATCACGGGCGAACCGGCAGTGGTGATGGCCTGCGCCGGGCCGGGCGCGGCCAATCTGCTCTCTGGCATCATTTGCGCCCAGGCGGAAGGCAGCCCGGTGGTGGCTATCACCACCATGCGCCGCGCCGAAATCAGCGACGACTACCGGCACATGGGGGGCACGCAATCCCCCGATCATCTGGCGTTGTTCCAGCCCGCCGTCAAATGGAACGGGCGCGTCAGCCATTGGCATCGCATTCCGGCCATGGTACAACACGCCTTCCGCGTGGCGACTTCGGGTACGCCTGGCCCGGTGCATCTGCTCATTCCTGAAGATGTGTTAAGCCAGCGCGGCGACGCCAGCAGCGTTCCCATCTGGCCGCAGGCGCGGGTGCGCGTGCTGGATAAGCCCCTGGCCAACCCGGCGCAGGTGCAAAAAGCGGCGGAACTGTTGGTTGAGGCGAAGTTTGTGAATATTCATGCCGGCAATGGCGCCAACCGATCCGGCGCCGGCCCTGAGATTCTGGCGCTGGCCGAACACCTGGGCTGCGCCGTGACCAACAACGTCACCGCGCGGGGCATCATCCCTGAAGACCACCCCCAACTTTTCCCGCCGCTGTGCATGGCGGCTTTCATGGCGCACCAGCAGGCTGACCTGATCCTGGCGGTGGGCACGCGCTTTGGCGAACTGGTGATGTGGGGCAAGCCGCCGCTGTGGGGCGACCCCGCCACGCAAAAGACGATCCAGATTGACGTCAATCCGGCCAACATTGGGCTGAACCGCCCCGTAGACCTGCCCCTGATAGGAGACGCCGCCGTGGTGATGCGCCAGTTGTTGGCGGCGGTGCAGGCAATGACGCCCAAACGGGAACCGCACGCCAACCTGGCGCAGCTTTCCATGGTGCGCGCGCAGTGGCAGAAAGGGTTGGATGACGCTGTGGCCGACCTGGAACGCTCTCCGATGCTCACTGGCGCGATTTTCCAGGTGTGCAACGACTTCTTTGGCGACGATGCGATCATCGCCATTGATGGCGGCAACACTGTCATGTGGGCCATGCACTATAACCTGCCTCGCCGCCAGAAATCGGTGCTGTACACCGCCAACATGGGGTATCTGGGCACGGGGCTGCCCTACGCCATTGGCGCCAAAATCGCCGCGCCAGAGCGTCCCGTTTACTGCGTCACCGGCGACAGCGCCTTTGGCTTCAACATGCAAGAATTGGAAACGGCGGCCCGCCTGAAGCTGCCCATCATCGTCATTGTGGCCGTAGACGGCGCGTTTGGCATGGAAAAAACGGCGCAGCGGCGCGTTTTTGGGCGTGAAGCGGAGTGGTT
>CAZDSN010000928.1:0-1596 GCA_964507675.1 uncultured Ardenticatenaceae bacterium
TATAGCTTTATAGCATTCGCTCATCAGGCCGGCCCAAATTGCCGGCAACGCCCCGCAGGTCGTTTCGCGTATCCTCAACCGTTGTGCGTTTCCGTAAACCATATACTGTTACCCTGCCTGAACCACCCGTACTCAACTTCAGATAGTTCGCCATCCAACCAGAGCGTCCACCGGTCGGGGTCATCCACCACCCTACCTCCCTTCCCCAACTTGGCGCTTGGCTTGAGTTCGGCAGACGTATACCCAAAATCCTGCACCCACATTTCCTCCGTTTCCCTGAGCTCCTGCTGTGTATTCATTCCCCAGGCTTTCGCCTGTCTGGTCGTCATCTGTTGCGCCATCTGCGTCCTCACAATCCTGGTAGGGGGGCTTAATTCTCGCCTTCGTACAACTGGAAGTTGTGCTGCCAAAAGTAGTCCGTCACGATGCTTGCGTATGGGTAAGCCTGACGCTGCTCGTCGCCCGTGCTGTAGATAAACCAGTCAACGACGGTGGCTTCGGCGTTCACCTCAACGATGGTGGCTGCCATTTCTTCGTTCGTGTAAACCTGTCCTGGGACTATCGTGATTTGCTGCATGGTTTCCTCGCTTGTTTCCTGGTGAATTAGATATGATAAAATCATATCTTCATCATAGCACGAGGCTACCTGGTGTCAATCGGTTGAGGGTGTTTTTCCAAGCAGTTTGCGCCGAATATCGAACCAATAATCCGGCAAAATCCCCAAGTCAAATGCCCGCCGATGGCTTCGGTACAACAGGTCAAGCCACGCCTCGTCATCCCAATCGGGATGGAGTTTATCAGCCATGCCAGCAATAGAATCTATTGCCCGCCGTGCCTCGCAATGGGGGCATAGGTGCATCCGGGAGCCGCCGAATAGGGAGACCGCACCACTACTCATCAGGCATAATTCCTCCCGTTCGCGCCCACATTCGCACAGCGGCCAATAATTATCAGTGTGGATGGGGCGGGGCTTTTGGGCGGCGCGGATACCACTGCGCCCCCTCCCCCTGGCAGGATATTGCTGATTCATGGTCTCGTACCACTCAAAATAGCCAGCAACCTGCGCCCGCTCCTGTGGCGTCTCGGCATTCCTAAATTGCGCCCATGCCGGCACAATCGCCCGCCAGCAATCTGGACACAGCCGGAAGCGCCGCGCCCTGTAAACGGTGGCAACGAACTGCCGGCAGTTGTGGCAGTAATGGGGGAGGGGGAGCAGCGGAGGTTGTATCATGGGTGCTTTTCCAAAATGAGTTTCCCGCTGGCTGGTGGTATCCCAGGGCTTCAGCAATGGGATTCATGGGTACTCTAGCCGCCTTCGTGCTTCCGCCGGGCGTAAATCACTGACTGGTCGTCGCACGGCAAGACCCTTACATTCATTTCGGGCAGAACGCGCAGCAGGCGATTACAGGATGATACGTTAGGCTTATACCATCTCGACCTGGCGCCCCGCCACACCTCTATGTAGCCGTCATCGTCACTACGAATAACAATCTTCCTGATCCACCTACGGTTCATGCAACACCCCTTCCAGCGATTCCAGGGAATCAATCACGCCCGCAATGCCGCCACGCGCCCGCACTTCATCCAGGAATGCGA
>CAZDSN010000929.1:0-1587 GCA_964507675.1 uncultured Ardenticatenaceae bacterium
GCCACAGTATATCTGCCCCAAATACAAGCTGCAAAATGAGGGGCGGAATAACCCATACCAGCTCCAGAGCCAGATAAGTACCCGGCTTCCAGCCAACAACCAGGATGGCGGTCATGAGAATACCAATGCCCCCCAGCAAAAATGCCGGCGCTTGTCGCTGCCAGCCCGCTTTAGCCGGCAGATGAGCCGCCAATGGAAAGCGCCGCAGCAGCCAGAGCAGAATCAATCCGGTAAAGATCGGCTGCAAGACGAAAAAAGTGTACTCTTCAATAGGAACCCAACCCAGCGTGATACCCGTTACCAGCGCTGGATCGTAATACCAGACGCCTGTAGCTACCAGATAGTTATCCCAGGGTGTGGTATAGACCAGCGCCACCAGCACCAGCAGCGCCAGCGCCTTCCAGGGGGAGATAGGATGCGACGGGGTTGTTACGTTCCTGCTGCCGCGCCGCTCCCATCCATGCAGCGCCAACAGCAAGACAATCGGTATCACCAGGAAACGCAACAAAATTCCAAAGTAGGTCATGACCAGAATCTCCAGCGAAGTCGGGATAGATCGTGCAGCAAAACGGCGGCGGCGTTGCGTCCCGCAGCGCCCATGATGCCTCCGCCAGGATGAGTGCTGGCGCCTGTAAAGTAAAGCCCTTTGATTGGGCCGCGATAGTTGCCCATGGTCAGGGCCGGCCGCATCATAAACATCTGGTCAATGGACATTTCCAGGTGCATGACGTTGCCGCGCCGCAGTCCCAGCGTGCGCTCCAGATACAACGGCGTCTCAATAAGCTGTCCCACCACGGCGCTGCTTACGTTCGGCGCGTATTCCGCCAGTTTTGCCAGCATTCTGTCAGCTTCCCGTTGGGCGATGTCGTCCCAGTTTTGGCGCGAGGCCAGTTCGTAAGGGTAATATTGGCCCCACAAGAACAGGGTGTGCTGGCCTGGTGGGGCCAGGGTGTCATCCACCGCCGAGAATGTCATAGCGATTAGCGCCGGATCGCGCGAGGGTGCGCCGCCCAGATAATCTCCATAAGCCCGGTCGAGATAATCGAGGTCCGGGCAGATGAATTGCAATGCGCGATGCTGCGGCCCAGGCGAGCCGTCTGCCGGCGAGGGGAGGGCGGTATAGTCAGGCAGTTCGTTCATAGCGTAGCGCACAATCATGCCAAAGCCGTTGCCAATGCGCGTCTTTTGCAGCAGGGTGCGGGATTTTGCCGGCACATCTTCCTCCCGCAACATCTCTAAAGTGGTGTGGATGTGTGCCCCAGAGACGACCGTGCGTCCCGTGATGCGCCGCCCATCCGTTGTTTCTACGCCCACCGCCCGCCCGTTTTCCACCAGGATGCGGCGCACAGGTGCATCCGTCATCACGTCTCCCCCATGCGCCTGAATCATGCGCGCCAACGCCTGCGTCAACATCCCCGAACCCCCGCGCGGACGGCGCACGCCGCTGACGTGGTACATCGGATGCCACAGTGCAAAAGGCGCGCTCAATGGTTCTGTGGGCGGCGGCCCAGACTGCGCCGCCATCCACCCGATGAGCGCCTGCACCTGCGGCGTCACAAAGCTCTGCCGCAGCAGCGCCCCATAGCC
>CAZDSN010000930.1:0-1578 GCA_964507675.1 uncultured Ardenticatenaceae bacterium
CCTCATCATTCCCAAGACATTTACGACAATCTGGCGGATGTGGAGCGCGTTTTGTACCTGACAGATTGGGGCGCGGCGCACTCCGCTTCGATCACGGTCAATTTCGATGGATATGACGCCTACATGGACGATTTTCTGGCGCAATACGTCCCCCAATTCCCATCGCCATCAGGGCGCTAGGGAAAGCCATCCCAATCGGGAGATTTTATGTCGTTGAATACGCCCAAACTGGATGATCGCACTTTCCAGCAAATTGTAGACGAAGCCAAGAAGCGTATCCCCCACTACACCAAAGAGTGGACGGACCACAACGTCAGCGACCCTGGCGTGACGCTGATTGAGTTGTTCGCCTGGATGACGGAGACGATTCTTTACCGGCTGAACCAGGTGCCTGACCTGCACATGATCCGGTTTATGGAGTTGTTGGGTATCCGGCTGTTGGAACCTGTGCCGGCATCTGCTCCCGTCACCTTCTGGCTGTCTGCGCCGCAGCCCAACCCGGTGGTGATTCCTGCCGGCACTGAAGTTGCCAGCACCCAGACAGAAACCAAAACCTCTATCATCTTCACCACCGACGCCGATTTGCGCGTATCCCCGCCCCAGTTAACCCAGGTGGTTACCCGCCTCACGGGCAGCGACGGTCAAAAACGGTATCAGGAGATTAACGTGCGGCGATTGGCGGCCGGGTTTGAAGGCGTGGATGTGTTCACAGCCACACCACAAGCAGATGATGCGCTCTATTTGGGCTTTGAGAATGACCTTAGCCGCCATTTGTTGGGCGTGGATAGCGATTGGGACCCGGCTGGCGGGGCAGGTATAGACCCCGCCAGGCCGCCGCTGGTATGGGAAGCGGCTACGGGAGAGCGCGAAGAGCGCTGGGCAGTCTGCCCGGTGGAGGGCGACTCCACCAAAGGCTTAAACGTGACTGGACGCATCCAGGTGCATTTACCGCCTATGGGCAAATACAATGTGAATGATCGAGAACTGTATTGGGTGCGTGTGCGCGTGGTGACGCCTGGCGCAGCGGAGCGGCAGGAAGGAATGCGCCCGTATCGCCTCAGCCCGCGGCTGCGGCGGCTGTCGGCGGATGCCTGGGGGGGAACGACCTCGGTCACCCATGCCCAACTGGTCTCTGGCGAATTCCTGGGACGCAGCGACGGCGCGCCGGGCCAGCAATTCCAGTTGCAGCGCCCACCTGTGTTGAAGCGGCAGCCGGGCGAGACGCTGCTGGTGCACGTGGAAGGAGAACCGCCGCAGACCTGGCAAGAAGTGGCGGACCTGGGCGACTCTGGTTTTACCGACCGCCATTTTCTGCTGGATGGCGTCACGGGTGAACTGCGCCTGGGACCAGCCGTGCGCCAACCAGACGGCACGTTAAAGCTGTATGGCGCCATTCCACCGCGCGGGGCGAATCTGGTCTTTCAGCGCTACCGCACGGGCGGCGGCACGGTGGGCAATGTGCAGGCGGGCATCTTAAACACCTTGAAGACCGCCATTCCCTACGTGGCCCGCGTCAGCAACCGGCAGGCGGCGCAGGGCGGCCTGGATGCGGAGACGTTGGCTGAGGCTATGATGCGC
>CAZDSN010000931.1:0-1576 GCA_964507675.1 uncultured Ardenticatenaceae bacterium
GACCAGGCGGCGATCGAGCACTCCGCCGACATCGACTTCGATCATGTAGCTGCCCACAGGCAGGCTGCCCGCGTTGGCAAAAGTCATCTGCGTGTACAGGTGGCGGCCGTCGTCGCCGGTTTCGTAGTCGCGGCTCCACACGGCTTCTTTGGTGTACTTCTTGAGCGAACCCTGGATCACGTCATCGCCCACGCTGGAGAAGCCGGAGGTCTTGGCGTTCAGGAATTCGGCATCGCCCATCAAGCCGGGCATATCAAAGGCAAACGCAGTGACTTTGAACCTGGAAGTGTTGCGCGTCTCGACCCAGAGGCCGAGCTTTTCACCGGGCTTGAACACGACGCGATCGACGCCGACTTGCTTGCGGAACTGCCAGTCGCTCCAGTTGCTCCACTTGCGGACTTCTTTATCCGTCTTGATTTCGGAATCCTGCGCCACGGTGCGTGCGCTGACGCGCTTGGCCAGCAGTTGCTGCAGGTTGTATCTGGCGGTGGAGGTTTCGGTGCTTTCCTTGAACGTCGCGTCGTCAATCAGCTCGCGGTAGGCTTTTTCGGCGAGGTCGTACTGGCCGATCTGCTCGTGGAAATAGCCCACGAAATACATGGCGTCATCGGCGAAGCTGGTTTCGTGGTAGTCCTTGAACACACTGCGCAGCACCGTCACGGGCGAGTACTTTTCTTCGAAAATGGGGCGGTTTTCGAGGTCCGGATGGTGCAGCAGGCGCTCCATGTACCAGTCTTCAATCTGCGTCAGACTCACCAGGAAGCAGCCCTTGCGGTAGGTGCTCAGCGCGGCCATTTCGCGGCCCGCGGTGGCAGCCTTGCCGGCGGCTTCGAGCACGCCCTTGGGGAACTCGCGCTTCTGGGGCAGCAGTGACTTGCAGGTGGCTTCGAGGTCGGCGGCCAGTTTGACCACGGTGTCATACTGGGCGAGGATCGTGTCCTTGTCCTTGAACTCGTAGCGGTAGAAGTAGTAGGTCTGCTTCTGGTTGTCGCGGTCGAAATAGTCGATCGATTCCTGTTTGTAACCCTGCTGGTATTGCCAGCTGTGCAGCGCGGCTGCGGCATCGAGCCCGGCGTTGAAGGCTTCGTTGACGAGATCAACGGAGTCCTGCCCGTCCTTCTCGATCGTCTTCATGGCCTCGGCGGCCTTGGGCGCGAAAATGTCAAAGGCCACCTTCAGGCGGTCTTTGGCTTGCTCGGCATCTTTGCGTGAGACATCGAAGTACTGCGAGTCAGCGATCCAGCGGCCCCAGGAGCGTTCCTTCTTGCTGTTCTCGTAGTAGTAGTGCGGGCGCGTGGAATAGAACAGGCCGAAGTGGTAGTTGGCGCGCGCCTTTTCAAGTTCCGAAAGGCCCTTGTCGTCGGCCAGGCCCGTATAAAGCTCTTCGGCCTTGTCATAGTTCTCGAGCTGGCTCTGGCACTTGCCCATGCGCAGCTTGATGCGGAATGCCTGCTCGCTCTTGGGCTCGGCCTTGAGGTACTTCTCGTAGGCCTCATAGGCTTTCAGGTAGCTCTTCTCGGTGAATTGCTTGTCGCCTTCGGCCAGCCAGTCTTTGGCGTCTTCGGCGGAAGCAAAA
>CAZDSN010000932.1:0-1575 GCA_964507675.1 uncultured Ardenticatenaceae bacterium
ATCCTCCGCCCCTACCTCTTGCCAGACTTACTTGCCGGTTACCTAGTGCCAGGCGCCGCGCAACGCCCCATGTACCGCTGTCAGGGGCGCCGGCCCATGCAGCACAGCCTCCACAAACTCCGACGGAGGTAGATACTGGTGCGCAGTCACGTAATGATAAATGAGATCGGGGGCAGCATAAATATCCACCTCCCCAATCACCCGAATCTCCGCCTGACCATAAGGGGGAATAAGCTGCCGGCACAGCGGGCAGGGACGCGCCGCCGGCGTAGCGCAAACCGTGTGCGGCGGCTGGCAAAACGACAGCAGGCGGACCAGAAAAGGAGCCGGCGCCTCTTCCGTTTCAAACGCCATCCCGCCGCGCAACCACCCCACTGCCAGCGGCAGCAAGCCCACAGCCGCATCCGCCGCGCAGCCTGTATAAGGCGTTAAATCTATCAGTTCGCCCCGTTTGCGACCCACTGCTTATCCTACCAGTTCCACCATTGCCCGCAGCGTTTCCACGTTAAATACGGTCATATTCATCGTGGTGATGGGGCTGTCCAACCACAGCGACAGCCGTTCCTTCACCCGCGCCTTTGGCCCTACCAGAGCTACCTCATCAATCAACTCCGGCGGGATGGCCATCATCGCTTCTCCCTGTCGCCCCGATAAATACAATTCCTGCACTTTGGCCGCCGCCTCTTCAAACCCATAACGCACGGCCAGGTCATTGTAAAAGTTCTTGCCCTTAGCCCCCATGCCGCCAATATACAACGCCAGCATCGGGCGCAGCATGTTGTAGGCGATGTCCATGTTCTCTTCAATCACCACCGACACCATCGGAGCTATGTCAAAGCGATCATACCCCTTACCCCCACCCGCGCGGGCAAACCCTTCCTGGATAGCCGGCTCATAAATCTCCCCATACTTCTGCGGCGAAAAGAAAATGGGCAGCCAGCCATCAGCGATTTCCGCCGCCAGCGTCACGTTTTGCGGGCCAATGGCCGCCAGATAAATGGGAATGTCGAGGTCTGCCGGCAGCGTGCTCTTCAGCGGCTTACCCAGGCCGGTAGCGTCTGCCCCGTTGTAAGGAATCTGGTAAATCTTGCCACTGTAAGTCAGCCGCTCCTGGCGAGCAAAAATCTGGCGCACAATCTCTACGTACTCCCGGGTGCGCGTCAGCGGGCGGGCGTAACTGACGCCATGCCACCCTTCCACCACTTGCGGTCCGGACAATCCTAACCCCATCAGGAAGCGCCCCCCTGAAATCTGGTTCAGCGTCATCGCCGTCATGGCCGCATTGGCCGGCGTGCGCCCCGGCATTTGCATGATGGCCGTGCCCAGTTTGATGTTTTTCGTTTGCGCGCCCATCCAGGCCAGCGGCGAAACGGCATCCGAGCCGTACGCTTCAGCAGTCCAAATGGCGTACACGCCCAGGCGATCAGCTTCTTGCACCAGTTCGAGGGGGAGTTGAATTTTGCCGGCAGCATAGCCAAGCATAAGACCCAGTCGCATAAAAAGCTCCTTCGAAAATAGGTTTCACGCGGAGACGCGGAGGACGCGGAGAAAAATGTAGGATAGGTTGCCAACCTG
>CAZDSN010000933.1:0-1566 GCA_964507675.1 uncultured Ardenticatenaceae bacterium
TGCGCCGCGGCCTATCCTTTTTATTCACGGCGAAGCGGATCGCTTCATCTCACCCGAGAACAGCCGCCGCCTGTACGCCGCCGCTGGCGACCCCAAAGACCTGTACATCCTCCCTGACGTGGCCCATATTGACATACTGGAACAAAACAGTGATGAGTTTATTGAACGCTTCGCCGGTTTTTTTGATACCTATTTGCTGGAAACCAACAACACCCCTTAACAACGGAAGTTAAAATGACGCACAATCGGTTGGGAACATTGAGCGCAGCCTTATTTGGCAGTGGTTGGACAGTAGCGGTTGTTATTAATCTCTTTTTCTGGCTGCCGCAGTTATTCGGCGTGGACCCTGCTTTTTATGAGGACAGCCAACGTTATCTGCAATTTGTACATGAAAACGCCATCACCTGGCGCATTTTTCACATAGGCGCCACCATTGGGCTGACCGGGTTGATCTTGCTGGTTCCTGCCCTGGGCTCGCTGCGCCGCGGCGACTCGCGCCAGTCCATGATGGTGGCGGCGGGCGTTCTCGGCGCAGCCACCGGTTTGCTGGCCAGCCTCATTGATCATCTGGGCACACCTGTCCTGGCTCGCTATGCTGCCGGCAGTAACCAGACAGCCCGCATTCTATGGGAATTCATGGAACCCTGGCGGGATGCCGGCCTGAAAACTGTTAGTTTCTGGCTGTTGGGTATCTGGGTGATCTGGGCGGCAGGTCTGTGGTTGGGCGGCAGCCTGGGTCAGGGGCCGGGGAGAAACAACAGACGGCTAGGACGTTTTAGCCAGATCATGGGCATTGCTCTGCTGCTGTTGGCCTTGGTAGAAACGCTGCTGCCGCTGCCCTGGCGGAACACGTGGGGAGAAACAGGTATCATGGGGCTGGCGCTATTGCTGCTGCCTGTTTGGGGCTGGTGGGTGGCTCGTTGGTTTTGGCAGCGAGAACTGGCTGTCATGTAAACACGGGCGGCGCATAAGGTGACCGTTGTCCGGGCGTCGGTGAAACGTCTCGCCCATAGCTGCCCCCTTTGGTAAACTTGCCCCATGAATCAACCCAAATATACTCCTCTTCTGGCCGCTGGCGTGGCTTTACTGGTAGTCGTTGTGGCTGTGGCCCTGGGTTGGCGATTGGTGCGTGGCGACGACAGCCTGCTGCGCCACGTTAGCTTTAGCGCTCCGCGCATTACGCCCAACGCTGACGGGGACACGGACGCTGTCCTCATCCAGTATGAACTGTCGCGTAATGCCGTCGTCTCTATTCATTTTGTAGATCAAAACGGCCAGTCTTACGTTTTCCGGAATGAACGGCTGCGCGGCGCTGGTGAATACAGCGTTTATTTTAGCGGTGTGGTCGTTGGCTTTCAGCGGCCAGATGAGCTGTTTCAAGGGCAAATTTTAGCCCGCTTGCTGCCGGATGGCCTTTATACCTGGCAAATTACTGCCACGGACATGCAGGGGCGCGCGGAGTCCAGCACTGGCGAGTTGGAAATAGCGGAAGCAGACACAGCCCTGCCGGAGATGCGCGCCTTTGAACTGGACCGCGCCCTCTTCACGCCGAATCGGGATGGCATT
>CAZDSN010000934.1:0-1566 GCA_964507675.1 uncultured Ardenticatenaceae bacterium
GGTACCCGCGTAGCTTTTGCTGTCAATGAACCGCCCATCCGCCAGCAGATCCGTGCGCCGCGTGCCTGTCTGACCACCGCGCCACAGGGAGGTGATGTCCCAGGTAGCGATCACTTCGGCGACTTCCAACGCGCCCATGTCGCAGGCTGCCCCTTGCGGGCGGGCTACGCCGCGCTGGTCGCTGAGCGGGCAGCCAGAACCGCCGGCATCTACGACGGGACTGCCGGGCAGGGGAGCCAGCGTCCGGGTCGCCCCGCCGTTGTCTTGCAGCGCGCCCAACAGCGCGGGCGTGTCGGAGAGGTCGCCCATGCCGGCAAGTCCGCAAGAACTGCCGCTGTCCAGGTTGTACCCCTGGGAGTTAATCGCGCCCGCGCAGTTGCTCTCATGCACGCCATCCACGATACTCTTGGACAGGTTAACTGTGCCCAGGGCGTTGTAGATGGCTGCGCCGCTAGGGGCCAGATTGCCGGCAAACGTCACATTGGTGAGCGCCATGTTGCCTTCAGCGAAGTTAACCAGCCCGCCGCCGCTGGGAGCTTGATTGCCGGCAATGGTGCTGTTTTCGATGGTGGCGTGGTTAAACAAGCCAGAGATAATGCCGCCGCCCCAATCTGCCGCCTGGTTGCCAGACACCGTCGCTCCGGTCATAAACAGCGTGCCGCCGTTGTTGTACAGACCGCCGCCGTGACCATCGGTGCTGTTGTTGCTGAGGATGCTGTCCTCAAAGTGCAGAAAACCGCGATTGTAGATGCCGCCGCCGCTGATGGAACTATGATTGCCGTCAATCAGGCTGCGCCGCACGATCACAGTGCCAAAGTTGTTGACCAGCGCCGCGCCCACCGGCGAAACGTGCATCCCGCTGATGATCGAATCGCTTAGGATGGTGATGCCATTGGCGTTATTGTAGATGCCGCCGCTGCTGCTGGCGTTGGCATCCCCCACGAACAAAGAGCGGTTGACCGTTAATTCATTTCGCTCCTGATAAATAGCGTAACCGGTTGTATGCTGGAACACCATGTCGTTAATCGTCATATTCGCTCTGCCGTAAATTAGACCCGCGTTCGCAGCGGCGTCTTGCAGCGTCATCCCCTCAATGACGCTGCCTGTGGCTGGTTCAGCCGTGACGAAAACGGCGCTGCTCTGGCTGCCGCTGATGGTGAGTTGGTTCGCCCCTGGGCCGTGAATGTGTACTGGTCTGACCAGGGTAAGCTGGCTGGCCAGGTAAATCGTCTGGGGTCCGCCGAGATCGAAGTCAATTTGGGCGTTGGGGCAGGCGTGCGCCAGCGCCAGGCGCAGGCTGCCGGGCCCGTCGTCGGCGGCGCTGGTGACGGTGTCCGTAGCGTTGCACACCAGCACGCCTGCGGCATCGCTGCTGCTGACGGCAATCTCGTCGCTGGTCACGCTGGCGGTATTCACAATGTTCGCGCCATATGGCGTGGTCAGCCGCACCCGCGCCGGGAAGGTCAGCGTAATCGCCGCACTGGGCGTGATAGTCAGATGGCTGCCCAGGGCGGGCAGGTCGCCCTCATCCTGGGCCAATATCGCGTCCGGCTGGTGCGGCGTGAG
>CAZDSN010000935.1:0-1564 GCA_964507675.1 uncultured Ardenticatenaceae bacterium
TATGCGCTTCGCGCACGTCCCGCCGGATGGCCCACTGCCCCTGACCCAATTCCGTACGCGCCGCCTGCACATCCCCACTCAGCAGCCGCACCTCCTCCAGAATCTGGCGCAGTTCCGCCCGTATCTGGGCGTTTTCGCTCTCCTGCGCCGCCAGCCTTAAGACTGCTTGCGCCAGCCTGTCCCCGCCCGCTGCCCGCAGATTAAGCACAAAGGCATTATCGCCAATGGCGCTGTTGGTGGCATGGATGACCGTGTATTTGGAACTGCTCATTTGTCCGGCGGCGGCCGCCTGGGCCACGGCCACTTCCAGCAAATCGCGCACCAGGCGCGCCAGGGCCAGCCGCCGCTGCGCCGGCTGGCTAAAGTCGTGGTAATGCAGTTCCCGCAAGGCTGGCGGCACGTCGCAAGCGGCGACCAGTAATGGGATGGTTCGTTTTCCCAACATCATAGCCCCCTGCCATTCCCAGGTCACGTTAGTTGAAGTCACCGCGCCGGGCGTCAACAGCACCAACACGGCGTCCACCGCCGCCAGCGCCTGGCGCAACTGTGCCTGCCAGGGCAGACCGCCGCGCATCTCTTCCAGATCGCGCCAGACGGTCACGCCCATATCGTCTAGTTCCTGGCGCAAAGCCCCCGCCGCCGCCAGCCCATCCGCCCGCGCATAAGACAAAAACACCTTAATCGTCATCGTTGCTGCCCACCTCTGCCAATCCTACGGCTAAATCGCGTCGCAGCGCGTCCAGTCTGGGCGCGTCTGGTTCCAGCCGCGCCGCCGTTTCCATGTCTGCCTGCGCCTGATCATATGCCTTTAGCGCCAGATACTCGCCCGCCCGGTTGCGGTAAAGCATGGCATTTTCGGCGTCGGCGACAATGCCCTGGCTGTAAGCGGCCACGGCAGCGGCGTGGTCGCTGTCCGCAAAACAGTTGCCCAGCGTGTTATAAGCCCAGCCCAGCGATTGCCGTACTGTCTGCGCTAATTCGGGCTGCTCCAGGCTAGCCGCTACGGACAGCAAGCGCCCATGCAGCCCGATAATCGTCTCGATGTCCGTGGCTTCGACGACCTCCCGTTGCTGGAAAAGATGCTGGCGCAAGAGCGTCACGAGCAAAACGGCAGCGCGCAGCGCCAGGGCAGACGCCCCGGCAGCCTGCATCCGTTCCGCCACTGTGGTCAGCGCAGCCAGCCCTGGCGTTTCCATCAAAAGCGGATGTTCAGCCAGTACCCTCTGCAACGATTTCTCATCACTCACTTGTGTTAGCAGCACGTACAGTCCCGCTGCCAGGTCATCTGCCGCCGCACCCTGCGCCGCATCCTGGCTGGCCTCAGCCAACAGGCGCGTCTGCTGCATAGCCCCACGTAACTGTCTGAGCAGCGTCAGGCGTTCTGATATCGCCGTCTTTTCTGCATCTTCCGCCTGCGCTAACTGCGCTGCTGCCAAATCCTGCAGACGTTCCACCATTCCATCAGGCAGCTGCGCCACAAACGCGACCAATTCCTGACCGTCATTTATTTGCAGGAAAGCCTGCAGCAGCATCTGCTCAGGATCAAGTTTGCTATCAGCCTCCC
>CAZDSN010000936.1:0-1552 GCA_964507675.1 uncultured Ardenticatenaceae bacterium
TTGGCAGATGCCGGCATCTCCCCCCTCGACCTCGGCCCATCCCCTGACCCGGCTAAAGTCAAACTAGGCGAAGCCCTTTTCTTCGACAAAGAACTCAGCGGCAACCGCGACATCTCCTGCGCCACCTGCCACCATCCACTGCTGCACACCGCCGACAGCCTCTCCCTTTCCTTTGGCACCGGCGGCCATGGGCTGGGCACAGCCCGCACAATGGGAGATGGCCGCACCCTGATCCCCCGCAACGCCACCGAAATCTTCAACCGCGGCGCGCCTGAGTGGGAAGTCATCTTCTGGGATGGGCGCGTCTCGGGCAGCCCCGCCGCCGGATTCACCACCCCCGCCGCCGCCGCCCTGCCGCCTGGCCTGGATAACGTCCTGGCAGCGCAGGCGATGTTCCCGGTCACGTCCGAGGATGAAATGCGCGGCAGCCAGGGGGATTATGACGTCAGCGGCGAGATAAATGGGTTGGCTCTGCTCGACGCCACCGACTTTTCCGCCATCTGGCGGGAGTTGATGTACCGCTTGCTGGCTATTCCCGAATATGATGCCTTGTTCCAGGAAGCCTTTCCTGATGTGCCTCGAGAAGCGTTAGGGTTCCAACATGCAGCTAACGCCATTGCCGCCTACGAGATCGCCGCTTTCTCTTTTGCCGACAGCCCCTGGGACCGTTACCTGGCCGGAGAAACAGCGGCGCTGTCCGACGAAGCCAAACAAGGCGCGCTGCTGTTCTATGGGGAAGCGGGTTGCGCACAGTGCCACAGCGGGAATTTACTGACCGACCAGCGTTTCTACAATATTGGCGTGCCCCAATTGGGCCCGGGCAAGAAGAATGAAGAAGGCTACGACTTTGGCCGCTACCTGGAAACCAACGACCCCCAAGACCTGTTTGCCTTCCGCACCCCGCCCCTGCGCAACGTCGCCGTCACCGGCCCCTGGATGCACAATGGCGCGTATCGCTCCCTGGAAGCAGCCGTGCGCCACCATTTAGACCCGGTTACGGCCTTACGCAGCTACGATGAGACGCAAATCATGAGTATGCTGCAAGCCACCTGTAAAGAAGACTCCGCCACCATCCAGGCGCTCCTGAACGGTCTGGATCCACTGATGGCCGCACCCAAAGAATTATCCGACGTGCACGTGCAGCAGCTAATGGCCTTCCTGCACGCCCTCACCGCTCCCTCCGCCCTCGACCAATCCGCCGCCGTCCCCCTGACCGTGCCTAGTGGCTTGAGCGTCAATGACTAAAAAGCACAGCCCATTGGGGGTTTAGACGAAGAAGAATAGGATTCTCGCAATGAAGCCAGAAAACGAACTTGCCATGATTGTTGCCCTCTATTTGTCCAAGTTCGGCGAGGAAGGGCTTGCAAAGTTGGGTTATCGTTCATACAGACACGCTTTCGATGAAATAGGGCGCACTCTGTATGTGAAACCAAATTCGGTCAAGAACTGGCGAGATGAATTTGATCCGTACTACGACAATGAGCGAAAAGGGTGGTATCAGCGAGAAATTCGTCCAAGCCGCCAAAGAGTCATGCTTGCTTTTGATGGCTTA
>CAZDSN010000937.1:0-1552 GCA_964507675.1 uncultured Ardenticatenaceae bacterium
TGCGCTCTACTATTCGAGCTTCTTGTTCCTGCCGGCGGCGGTGTTTGCGCTGTTATTTTTGTTGGGCGTTTCGGTGGGGGGGAATGCGCAGGTGATGGGGGCGCTGGCGGAGTTGGGGGCGCTGGCGTTGGGGTTGAGTCTGGCGGCAATGGCGGGCAGTATTGCGGCTACCCGTATCGTAGCGAAGCTAATTGACAGGCGGGCAGGGTCATGAAGGGGAGCGTGGCGGTTTTGGCGGTGTTTGCTGCCGGCATTCTGGCCGGCACGCAGCCCGATTTGCCCGCTTTCCTGAACGAGCCGGCGCTGTCGCTGTATGCGCTGTATATGCTGCTTTTCCTGGTGGGGGTGGGCATGGGAGCTAACCAGGGAGCCTGGCAGATGCTGCGCCGCCTGAGTTGGCGGATTTTGTGGGTTCCGATGGGCATTATTGCCGGCACGCTGGTGGGCGTCGGGCTGTTTTCACTGCTGCTGCCAGCAATCAGCCTGCGCCAGGCGCTGGCGGTAGGGGCTGGTTTTGGTTATTACAGCCTTTCCAGCATCCTTATCACCCAACTGCACGGGGAAACGTTGGGAGTGGTGGCGCTATTAGCTAACATCCTGCGCGAAATCAGTACGCTGCTGTTGACGCCGTGGCTGGTACGGCGGTGGGGCAAACTGGCGGCAGTGGCGGCAGGCGGGGCCACGGCCATGGATACGACGCTGCCAGTGATTGCCCGATATGCCGGCAGCGACACGGCCATTATCGCTTTTTGCAGCGGCGTGGTGCTCACCCTGCTCGTCCCCGTTCTGGTTACCTTCCTGCTCTAAACCGCCGTAAATTTACAAATGAGCCGCAATTTATGCTATACTCTGCTGGAAGCGCAACATTTGGCAAAGACACATCCCCCAACAGATTGTGGAACGGTAGGATGCGTTGGCTGTGGCCTTTTGGCTTGCAAAGCGACAAGCTGTTCTTAGGGTTTGCGTGTCTATAACTCAGCAAGATTGGTTCAATCTTCAAGATTGAACCAATCTCCAAAGTCAAAAGTTGTTGGCGAACGAACCCTTAGATGGTCACTCAGGAGGTAACTGTGCCCAGCCCTTTCCCGGGAATGGACCCGTATCTCGAAAAGCGCGCCCTGTGGCCTGATTTCCATGCCAGCCTTATCACATATATTCGTGAACATCTCCAGGAGCAAATCCGGCCAACCTATAACGCGCGCATTGAGGAACGGATTCACCTTATCCAACCACCCCATAATTTCTATCCCGATCTGTCTATCATCCGTCCACCGCGGCCAGAGCAGTCGTTGGCAGAGGTCGGAGTGGAGTTAGTTGCAGACGCCCCTTACCTGGGTAAAGGGGTGGAAAGTGAGTTTAGAGAGCCCTATATCGAAATCGTTTACCTGCCTGCAGGGGAGGTCGTGACAGTTATCGAAATGCTCAATCCTATTAACAAGATGGGCGAAAGCCAGCAGCGCTACCTGGAAAAACAACGGCAGTTATTGCACACTGGAGCCAGCCTGGTGGAAATTGACTTACTGCGGGATGGACACCATACAGTAGCCGTACC
>CAZDSN010000938.1:0-1551 GCA_964507675.1 uncultured Ardenticatenaceae bacterium
TCTGGCGGGCTACTGCCGTGTGGCGCACAGCCAGACATACCGGAAAACAAAAAGGGTGTGGCTGTGGGCCACACCCTTTTTTTAGGGAGAACTGTTGGGTGCTATATTAGCCGTTCAAACTCTCGGAGAAGAAGAAGCTGGGGGCAGCGCCGCTGTCCAGGTCATTGTCTAAACCGAAGTCGAATCCAAACCCGCGCATGCCGCCGCGCATCCCGCCATGGTGACGCCCACCGCCCGGTCCGCCTGGACCACCCAGGCCGCCCAGACAACCTTCCTGGCTTAGAATACGATCCGCCTGCGCCTGGGTGATTGTGCCGGCATCTACCGCCGCCTGCACAGCCTCCGCGCGATAAGCCTCTATCGCTGCCTGCACGTCTGCCATGTCTACATCTTGCTGCGCCGCCAGGTCAAAGATGTGCACGCCTTCTGCCTGCGCCGCTTCCAACTCCTCAACCGTCAACCCCAGAGCGTCAGCGATAGCCGCCTGCTCTGCAGCCGGGTCGAAGATGGTTGATAAGTTCAGATGGAAAGGTTCGCCGCTCAACAGTGCGTCCGCCTGCTCCTGCGTGATTTCACCGTTGGTTACGGCGTCGGCAATGGCTTGTTCTCTGGCAGCCTCTACGGCATCCTGCACGTCAGCCATGTCTACATCCTGGGCGGCGGCGATTTCGGCCAGGCTTTGACCTTCAGCGCGGGCCGCTTCCAGTTCTTCCACCGTCATGCCCAGGGATTCGGCAATGGCTGCTTCCTGCGCCTCAGGGGTCAGGAACCCGTGAGACCCGCGCACCTCAAAGTTGCCAAAGAGACGCCCGCCGCCTGCCAACAGGCGATCTGCCTGCGCCTGGGTAATGTCGCCGTTGGCGACGGCGGCAGCCAGGGCTTCTTCTTTAGCGGCCTGGACGGCGGCGTTCACGTCGGCCATATCCACGCCCAGCTCTTCCGCCAGGTCAGCCACAGTCTGGCCGTCGGCGCGCGCCGCGTCCAATTCCTCCACGGTGATGCCCAGGGCTGCGGCAATGGCTTCATCTATGACTGCCTGATCCACGAATTCGCTCAGCCCGGCGCCAGGACCGAATCCGTTGAAATGGGCCAGGGTTTGGGTTATGGCGCCGGCGGGGATTTCCAGCGCCGCTGATGCCACGGACGTTTGGGATAACCCATACCCAATAGCGCCGAGGGCTACCATACCAGTCAACATAATACCTGCAATCTTAATCTTCGACATGATCAACCTCCACTGTTGATAACAAGGCGTCCCGCCAATGTTCTCTGGCGTCAATGCCGCAGGTCATTGACGGGACAGTTGTGGTAGCGGGCGCGTTTTCATGTTTGTCACATGGTTTGCCCGCATGTCAGGATGTTGAGAGACGGAACACGCGCCAATTGATTTTGAAGGGTGGGCGCATTGGGGTGCGCCAGTCGTCATCTCAAGTTGACTGAAGCATACCGGAAAGTTTTTTAGAAATTGTGAAGGGAGTGTTTGGAAGTTGTTACCTGCGGGGATTTGGTGTATTCGCAAACCCCTATCCCCCAACCCCCTTCCCCCTAAAG
>CAZDSN010000939.1:0-1548 GCA_964507675.1 uncultured Ardenticatenaceae bacterium
GGCGTGCAAGATGCCCGCGCTACAATGGGGGCGGGCCACAATAAGGGGGGCCATGGCTGGCAGAATTGCTGATTGCTTTTGAACCCACTATAATGGCGGCTATGAACGCCGCCATATGTACGGGGCAGAGGATGGCATATGCAACACAGCCTGGCTGCTGAGTCAGCGACGGGCGGAGGTTTTGCCGGCATTCGCCGCCACCTGCGCGAACTGATCCAATACCGCTTCCTGCTGCGTAACCTCGTCGCCCGCGACCTCAAAGTCCGCTATAAAAACTCCCTGCTGGGCGTGCTGTGGAGCCTGCTCAATCCTCTGCTGATGATGGTTGTGTTCAGCCTCATCTTCACCATATTCCGGAACGAGGACATCCGCGACTACTCTGTCTTCTTCCTGGTGGGGTTGATCCCCTGGAACTTTTTCAGCGCCTCCCTGATGTCGGGCACCGTTTCGATTACGAGCAACGACTCCCTGATCAAAAAAGTCTACTTTCCCCGTGAACTGCTGCCCATGGCGGCCATCCTGTCCAATCTGGTGCACTTTCTCATTGCCCTGCTGGTATTGGTCGTCTTTCTCTATGGCTCCGGCCTGGGGCTGACCATTCATGCCCTGTGGGTTCCCGTTATTTTGCTCACCCAACTTATTTTTACGTTGGGGCTGTGCCTGCTGTGCAGCGCGCTGCACGTCTTCTACCGCGACGTGGTCATGATTCTGGATGTGGTGCTGCTGGCCGGCTTCTTTCTGACGCCCATCTTCTATCCCCTGGAGCTTTACGGCGCGCAGCAAACGATTGCCAACATTACCTTTGTGCCGGCACAATTGATGCGCTGGTTTAACCCGATGGCTTCCATTGTGGACGCTTACCGCACCGTGCTGTGGGGCACGTCTGGCAGCCTCGGTCCCGCCCCTATGGACCTGGCCTTTCTGGCCCGCACTCTGGTGACAGCTATCATTACCTTTGTGGCCGGTTATGTGGTCTTTGCCCGCACCCAACACCTCTTTGGGGAAAAGCTGTAACGCCGTCCTTCATTATTCCGCCCCGTTTTGTATGACTCGTTGGATTGTACGCTGCCCGTTTCCTTACGCTGTTTTTGCCCTGCTGCTGTTGGCGAGTGGGTTGGCCGGCTGCCAGACCTCAGGGCAGTTTAGCGCGCCGTCCGCAGCGGCCGGCCCCACTTTGATGCCGACAGCTTTTGTGGCTGCGGCTGGTTCGCCCACGCTGGCGCCGGCGGCGACTCAAACGTCGCCGCCTACGATGCTGGCTCCATCTGCCTTGTCTTCTACGCAGACGCCAGCGCCGTCAGCGGCAGTTGACCAGGCCGCCACCGTTGTGCCGCCAGCCGCTCCCACGCGCACGCCCATTCCTTCGCGCACCCCCACGGCTACGCCCACGCCGGCGCCGCAGCGGGCGTCCCCCTTAGCCGTACCCACGCCCAGAGCCAACGCCGTTGACTCTCGCGACGTGCCCATTCCCACTGCCGTGCCGACGTATGAGCTGCCTGCCGGCACGACCAACATTCTGCTCCTGGGCAATGACATCCCTTTGAGTGC
>CAZDSN010000940.1:0-1547 GCA_964507675.1 uncultured Ardenticatenaceae bacterium
CCATTTTTGCTGCATGGCGTTACCGGCAGCGGCAAGACGGAAATCTATATGCGGGCCATTGACCTGGCTCTGTCCCGCGGCCAGCAGGCGGTGATGTTGGTCCCCGAAATTGCCCTGACGCCGCAAACGGTGCGCCGCTTTGCCGCCCGTTTTCCCGGACGGGTGGCTGTGCTGCACAGCCGCCTCAGCGATGGCGAGCGGTACGACACCTGGCGTCGCGCGCGGCTGGGACTGTTTGACATTGTCATTGGTCCTCGCAGTGCCCTGTTTACGCCGCTGCCTCGCCTGGGCGTGATCGTGTTGGACGAAGAGCACGACCACAGCTACAAACAGACGCCGCCCATACCGCCTCCCTATTACCATGCCCGCGAGACGGCGGTTGCTCTGGGGGAAATCCTGGGGGCGACGGTTATTTTAGGCAGCGCCACGCCTGATCTGGTGACGTATCATCGCGCCCGTGCCCGCAAATACCATCTCCTGGAACTGCCGCGCCGCATCATGGGACACCGCCAGCGCATTACCAGCCAGGCGGATCGATTGGGAGTGGCCCCCCGCTATCAGCCAACGGGCGATGATCCGGAGGATGCCCTGACCATTCCCCTGCCGCCGGTGCAGATTGTGGACTTGCGCCAGGAACTCCGCAGCGGCAACCGCTCCATCTTCAGCCGCGATCTCCAGCAGGCTATCAGCGAAACCCTGGCGCGGCGCGAGCAGCTAATCCTTTTCCTCAACCGGCGGGGTACCGCTACCTTCGTTATCTGCCGCGACTGTGGCCTGGTGCTCAACTGCCCCCGCTGCGACATCCCCCTGACTTACCATCGCCCGCATATGCAGCTTATCTGCCATCACTGCGGACGGCGGGAAGCCATTCCGCAGGAGTGCCCACAGTGCGGCTCCCGCCGCATTAAATATTTCGGGTTGGGTACAGAAGAATTGGAAGACCGCGTGCAGCAAATGTGGCCCCAGGCGCGCATTGTGCGCTGGGATCGGGACACTACAGCCGGCAAAGAGAAACATGAAGCCCTGCTGTCCAGCTTTATTGACCAGCAAGCCGACATTCTGGTGGGCACGCAAATGATCGCCAAAGGGCTGGACCTCCCCCTGGTCACGTTGGTAGGCGTCGTGTCGGCGGATGTGGCTCTGGGGCTGCCCGACTATCGCAGCGGCGAGCATACCTTCCAACTGCTGGCCCAGGTAGCTGGCCGCGCCGGGCGCGGGCTGCTGGGCGGGCGCGTTATCATCCAGACCTACCAGCCAGAGCATTACGCTATTCAAGCGGCCGCCGAGCATGATTTTGTCAGTTTTTATCTGGACGAAATCCGCTTCCGCACCCAACACAGCCTGCCCCCCTTCCGCCGCCTGGCTCGTCTGATGCTGGCAGATGTCAACGACAACCGGGCGCAGCGCGAAGCCACGCTGTTAGCCCAGGCTTTGCGTCAGGAAGCCCAGGCCCTGGCCCTCAGCGCCACCGAAGTCCTCGGCCCCACCCCCCCCGTCTTCAGCCGCGTAGACGGGCGCTACCGCTGGCCCAACCACCTCCGGTCCCC
>CAZDSN010000941.1:0-1537 GCA_964507675.1 uncultured Ardenticatenaceae bacterium
GGAGTTCCCCCATGCGTGTCATCAGCGGCACGGCCAAGGGTCGTAAACTGAAGATGGTGCCGGGCAGCACCACCCGCCCTATTACCGATCGCGTCAAGGAAAACCTGTTCAATCTTGTACGGGATGAGCTGGTTGGGGCGCGCTGGTTGGATTTATTTGCCGGCACAGGCCAGGTAGGCATCGAAGCCCTCAGCCGCGGCGCGGCGGCGGTCGTGTTCCTGGACACCGCCGTCCAGGCTGTGCGTACACTGCACGACAATCTAAACGCCACGAATCTGGCGGAGCGGGCCGTGGTGCGCAAGGGAGACGCCTTCACCTACTTACGCCACGGCGTGCCAGAGCCATTTGATGTGATCTATGTCGCTCCCCCGCAATACCGCCAGTTGTGGCTAAAAGCGCTGGAAATTATTGACGCCCAGCCAGACAAACTGCTGCGCGCCGGGGGGCTGGTGGTGGTACAAATCCATCCCAAAGAGTACCAGGAAGTAGTCTGGCAGCATCTCCAGCTAACCGACCAGCGCCAATACGGCGCCACCATGCTTTGCTTCTATCGGGAAAAATAGACTAACTACAGGATTGCACAAGTACGTTCCGGAAAGCGGAACAAATTTAGGCAGCACTGTACTAACCGAAGGTTTGGGGGCGTTAGTTGACGCTGATGGCAAAGACGCAACTTCCCTGTTCATTGCTGGTATTGTCCACTACCACCAGCCGCACCTGATACAGCCCCGGCAGCCAGCCATCGAAATTGGCGCTGCCCAATAGCCCGCCAGTCACAGGTTGGGACATGGTGCGGCCGAGCAAGGAAGCCCATACATTGTCCGTTTCCGGGCCGTTGATTTCTAATTTGTAGAAACCAAAATTGGCGGCGGTGGCCGTTCCACTAAAAGCGACCAGGCCAGAAACGAAACTGCCCGGCACAGGCGCGCTCAAGTTGACGGTTTCGGGACAGTTGCTGGAAAGCGCGTTTGTTGTTATTGGCGGCGGCGTTTCCGTGACTGCCGGCAGCGTCCCGGTTATAGGCGCAGCCGTTTGCACATTGGCCGGGCCAATCGTGGACACTGCCTGGATCGCCTCTTCCGGCAGCGTGACCGTGGGTGCCAGCGGCGGCGTGGGCGTATTCACGGGGCGGGGGGTGTCAGGGGCAGGCGTTGGCGACGAAAGCGGCATGTTGAACGGGTCCAGCGTCGGAGTGGGGGCGCGCAGCAGCTCAGCAGGAAGCGTAGGCGCAATCTTGATATTGACGTAAGCCACACTGCCGGCAATAGCCAGCATCGCCACCACAAACAGCATGGCGCTGTTGCGCAGCCGCCGCCCCCGTTCGCGCTCCAGGTTAAACATGGCCCGGCGCAATGTCTGCCGCGCCCGCAGCAGTTCGCTGCCATACCAGAACAGCCCCAGGCCGCACAAAATATAAATCCAGATGTCATTCCGGATCAAAAAGACGTAGATTTGTTCCATCAAAATCCCGTCAGCGTTGGTTGTTTGAACATGTAGGGGATTGTGGGTGGTTGGTTAAAGCCACATCTGGCGTAAC
>CAZDSN010000942.1:0-1532 GCA_964507675.1 uncultured Ardenticatenaceae bacterium
ACCCCATTGACGTGCTGGATTTGACCCACTGTTTTGCCGCCTCCGTGGAAGAGTTCTACGAAGCTGCCCCTTATGCCGAAGTCATCATTGGCTCCCCCAACTACGCCTACTCTGCGGCAGACATGCCCGCTGCGGCGTTAGCGGCTATTGACCCCGACACTGACGCCGCCGCCATCGCTGCCGCCATCATTGCCGCCTACGACGCGCTATTAAACGAGGCTGATTTGTCTGACGGCGACCCAGACGTGGAACATCCGCGCATCATGACCGCCATAGACGGCCCAATGCTACTGGCTCTGAAGGATGAAATGGATGCGTTGTCGTCTTCCCTGCTGCAAGCCTTCGACAACGATCCCCTGGCAACCCAGGATAATCTGTTGGCTGCCTACATGGCTGCCGGCAGCTACTATGACACCACGTTTTGCGCTCAGGAGTGGGCATTAAGCCCGCCAGTTGGGCTGGTTGACGTGGGCGCATTTTTACAGGGCGTGACCAATACGTTTGGCGGCGACATTGGCAGCCAGGCTGCCGCCGCCCTCGACCTGGTTAACACCGCCGTCCTCACCCACACTGCCCACAATGGTTCCCCCTGGTTTGCCGCCCCCCTGACGCCCACCTGGACGCTCACGGAGACAAACCGCGCCGGTCTGTCGCTGTATGCGGACTTGCCAGGGCAGCCTGAGGGCGCAGGCGACTTCGCCGCCGTGTCCTGGGTTCCCTTTTACACGGACACGTTCACCATCACCATCAACACCTCGCCTACCCTGACGCACACCATCACCAATCCCCATCCCTATCGCTTTGTGCAGAATGGGGGCAACGGCGTCACCTGGGCGGACGTCTTGCAGCGCTATTGGCAGGTACGGCAGCAACAAGAAGGTGTAACCCTGCTGACGCGGCCCTGTCTGACGCGATTGCCGGCATCCCAACAAGAAGGCGAACTTTCCCTCCTGAGCGTCACTTCCCCTCTTTCGGGGACGGTCAGCGTGGGCCAACCCGTTATCCCTGGCGTGGCGATCAGCACGGATCGCCCCGCCTTAAATCCGCTGGTGACCTTTGATGTGTTCCTGGCAGGCAGCCACGTCTACGCCAACAGCGTGGCGGCGGGCTACCTGATCACGGGCACGCACGTCATCGAAGCCTCCCAGGCATGGACGCCCACCAGCGCCGGCGTCTACACCATGACGGTCACGGTTGACGCCAACCACCGCTTCTGGGAGACAAACGAAGCAGACAACAGCGTCCTTTTTGCCGATTACGTCTCTGACGGCGCGGCGCAGGCGTTCATGGTGACCACGCCAGGCGACATGCAATGGCTTAACAGCCGCCAGATCACGCTGGCAATCAGCAGCACGCTGCCTGTCCATGCATTGGATATCCAGGTTTACGAGTACGCGCCAGGGACAGCCACCCCCAGTCTGGTCTACCATCACCGCGATAATGCGCCAGTCCTGTCTGAACACAGCTATACTTTCTCGCTGCCGGATACCGTGCAGCCTGGCCCGCTTACCTTGCACGTCTGGGCTTTGAGC
>CAZDSN010000943.1:0-1532 GCA_964507675.1 uncultured Ardenticatenaceae bacterium
TGACAATGGGGCGGGATTACCCGATTATTTTCTCAACGTCCAATCAGTTTGTCCCCGCAGATGGCTCAAAATCAACTGCTACCACGGCGGCGGAGGCGGTCTGGATGTAGGCCAGCACTTCCTGGTGATAGGGGTGAACCTGATACGCTTGCATGTCGGCCAGGCTGGCAAAGCGGGCGATCAGGGCCAGGTCGTAGGAGCGGGGGCTGCGCACGATGTCCTGGCCCACTTCCAGGCTTTGCAGTGCCGGCACTTTCCCCTGCAAACTCCGCAATTTGTCCCCTGCTGCCGTTACAGCCTGGGGCGTATTGTCCTTTAATTTGAACAGCACCACGTGCGTCAGGCTGGCTGCCGTTGGTGCAGGTTCGGTTGGCGTGGCGGCTGCCGGCAGTTCCGACGACTCGGGCGCTGGCAATGCCAGCCGCATTACATTTTCCCCGTCGTGTACTTCACCGGTATCCACAAAGCCCAGCTTCTCATAAAACGGCTGCGGGCTGCCCGCTGCCGGCACATAGCTCAAGAACATTTCCTGCGCCTGCGGCAGGGCGCGCACGCGTTCAATCACCCGTTCCAACGCCTGCCGGCCATACCCATGCCCCTGATAGCGAGCGTCAATCATGTAGCGCCACAGATAATACCTTGGCTTTTGCTGGTCTTCATACAGCATGACAAAGCCCACGGGCGTTTCACCGGCGTAGATGGCGCGATACCAGGCGCGCGGCTCGAAATGGGCTTCCGCCAGCGACACGGCATTAGACGCCACAAACTGCTCCTGTGCCAGGGTGACGCGCAGCTTCAGCACATCATGTAGATTCTGGGATGTCACGTCGCGCAGGGTGACGGCTGCCGGCATTTTTCTCTCCTTCTTGCTTGCCATATCAGGCTATCTGCTGGTAACATAAAGACCATTGTCTGGCATCTGGCAATGGGCTGCCCATTGCAGAGCCGCTATTTTACCGTAAAACAACCCGACTGCTACTCAGAATAAGCGACAGTAAACCATGAACAACAACACCAATGACGCCGCGGCTACCAGTGACTTTATCCGTACCATCATTAACGAAGACAACGCCACCGGCAAATATGGCGGGCGCGTGCACACCCGCTTTCCACCCGAACCCAACGGCTATTTGCACATCGGTCACGCCAAATCCATTTGTCTGAACTTTGGCATTGCTGAAACATATGGCGGACTCTACAATTTGCGCTTCGACGACACCAATCCCACCAAAGAAGAGCAGGAATATGTGGACGCCATCATCGAAGACATCCGCTGGCTGGGCTTCGATTGGCAGGATCGCCTCTACTACGCTTCTGATTACTTTGAACAGTTATATGCGTATGCCGTGCAGTTGGTGCTGGCGGGCCAGGCGTATGTGGACGATCTGACGGCGGCGGAAATTCGAGAGTACCGCGGCACGCTGACCACCCCGGGGCGCAACAGCCCCTATCGCGACCGTTCCGTTGCCGAGAACTTCGACTTGCTGCAGCGCATGAGGGAGGGCGAATTTGCCAACGGGGCGCGCGTACTG
>CAZDSN010000944.1:0-1530 GCA_964507675.1 uncultured Ardenticatenaceae bacterium
CAGACGGTGGATTTGTCGAGGCGCGGCTGTTGTCGTCGCTGGCGGGGCTTGGGTTGCTGGTGGTGATGGGGTGCGCCGCGCTGGCGCCGGGCGCGGATCCGCTGATTGTCAACGTCGAGCGGGTTCAGACCACCAGCACGGCGGCATTTGACGCGATCGTAGGACTCGATCATGCCGACCGGGGCTTTTGGCGGACCAACGCGCCGGCGTTCCATGCGTTTGTCGAGTCGTTGCGCGAGCCCGTGCCGTTGCGCAATCTGCCCGGCGGGCGCACGGCGCTGCCGCGGTATATCGCCAGTTTATGGGAACTTGACCAGGCCAAGCTGGTGTACAAAGCCGTGAAGTCGGCCAGCAGCAGCAATGCTTTGGTGGCGGCGCAACTATCCTTGCAAGGCTTGGCGGACCAGACGCACGCCTGGCTGACCATCGTCACCAACCAACCGCCTCGCTGATATGACCGCCATTGCCATTGCCCAAGCCATTCTCGCGTTGATTCCGCTGGCGACCAGCGGGACGCAACACCTATGGAACTTTGTTAACGCCACGCGCGCCGCGGCGCAGCAAACGCAGGAATGGCCGCCGGAAGCGGAAGCGGCGTACCAAGCCGCGTTGCTGCGTAAGGCGGACGCGCCGGAGAGTCAGCCGGATGTACCTAATCATTGAGGATTTTCGCGGTGGCTTGGACACGCGCAAGTTTCGACTGGCCGCGCCGGCGGGAACGCTGACGGACCTGGTTAACTGCCACATCACGCCCGGGCTCGAAATCGAGAAGCGCAAGGCGTTCACGAAGCTGGCCAATCCGGATGGCGCGGAAACAAACAGCCTGCCGCCGAACACGTTTGGAATGCAGGCGGTCGGGAATGGCCTGCTGGTGTTCGGGAGCGATGCGCAGAGCGGCAGCCAATGGCCCAGCGGCTTCAGCTATCAGCGGTTGCAACATCCGGCGGTGCTATCCGGCGTCACCTACAGCGCCGGCAGTCACGCCATGACTCAGGTGATTCACTCCGACTGTTTTGGAGGCGCGGCGTTTGTCATCGCCAAATTCGCGGATGGCAACAAGTTTTGTTACTACAACGGCAGCCTGGTGAATGACTTTGTAGCGGGCTACATCTGGCCCTGGCTGGCGGGCAACAATGTGCGGCTGGCGGCGCATCTGACCGCCCTGGCCAATGCCACGGACAATTACACTGCTGTCCAGCGGGCGAACCCCAACGACCATCAAACGGATGTCACCGGGGAGTATGGGGTTGATTACGTGCCGACCGAGACGGAAACCAGCGCCAGCGGCACTCTCACGGACAGCAAACTGGCAGATCCGACTGGACCGGTCAGCGCCATTGGCGCGGCGGGTAGCTTCCGGATTCTGGCCGGCAGCGCCAGTGCCGGCACGAACAAGATTTCCAAAGTGGAAATCAACGGCGTTACCGTCACCAACGGCGCGGTGGATTGGACGGGCAGCAATGCCACCACGGCCGCGGCGGTGGCGGCGAGCATCAATGCTGCCACCAGCAGTCCGGACTATACCGCCAC
>CAZDSN010000945.1:0-1530 GCA_964507675.1 uncultured Ardenticatenaceae bacterium
CATTCGTTCAAATTTTGGTAAATCAATCTCCAATATTTTATTGAACAAATGCTTGATCAAGCCTTCAAATGTTTCCAACACATCTTCTTGATGCACAAAGGCCATCTCGCAGTCTATTTGTGTAAATTCCGGCTGTCTGTCTGCTCTGAGGTCCTCATCTCTGAAGCAGCGTACTATTTGAAAATATCGATCCATTCCGGCAACCATCAAGAGCTGCTTGAATGTTTGTGGGGATTGGGGCAATGCATAAAACTGTCCTTGATTCATCCTGCTGGGTACTACGAAGTCTCTTGCACCCTCAGGTGTGGATTTGATAAGATATGGTGTTTCTATTTCTACAAAACCTTGCTCATTCAGATAGTTTCGCGTTTCGAATGCTGCCTGATGACGAAACAGCAATTTGTTTTTTACCGGAGATCGTCTTATGTCAAGATACCGGTATTTCATACGCAACTCATCCCCGCCATCAGACTCATCTTCAATAGTGAACGGTGGGACGGCAGATTGATTTAATATCTGCATCTCCTTGACCTGAAGCTCTATATCTCCCGTTGGCCTCTGAGGGTTTTTGCTGCTTCGCTCTCGGACTATGCCTTTAGCCATTATCACAAACTCTCTACCTAGTTTTCTCGCTGCCAAACAAAGGCTCTCGTCTTCTTCCAAATTAAAAACAATCTGCGTTATGCCATACCGATCCCTCAAATCAATAAAAGTCATACCTCCTAAGTTTCTGGCACTTTGAACCCAACCGCTCAAAATAACTTCTGCCCCTACATGGTTCATTCTCAATTCTCCACAATCATGACTCCGATACATGTTCTGCTCTTTTTTTGCAAAAGTAAAGAATCTCCGGCCAAACCTAAGATGCCTAGACTTGAAACAGAAAGAAAGTTCAATTAATTTATGTATTTTACGATCCGGTATCTTCCCGCAGTTTTGGCGCTTCCTCAAATACTATAAATGAGCAGATTCAGTATCTTTATGTTTTTGTATAATGGCTAACTCTATTTCTAACTCAAATCGTTACAGTTTCCGTGAAATCCATGTGATCCAATTGTTCACGGCTATACTCTTATTGATACTCGCAGTTCTGTTTATGGGGACCGGTGATGACGGAGACAGTCTCTTACATTTTATGTACGCAAAATGGGCTTATACGGATCCATCTTTATTTTTCAATCATTGGGCTAAGCCTCTTTTTGTCTTAGCAGCTACGCCCTGGAGTCAATTTGGTTTTGTAGGAATTAAAATTTTCAACATCGTAAATATATTATTAGCGCAATATTTTATTTACCGTGTGTGTTTGGCATGGGATTACAAATTTCCTTGGCTTGCTTCTTTGTTTTTAATTCTATGCCCTATGCTAATCTATTTTGGTTTGTCTGGGTTGACAGAACCTTTTTTTGCATGCCTATTTTCTCTTGGTCTGTTTTTATTACAGAAAGAAAAATTTTTATCCGCAACCATTCTCATTTCTTTTTTACCCTTTGCAAGATCAGAAGGTTTGATCATTATAATTTTATGTGCAGC
>CAZDSN010000946.1:0-1526 GCA_964507675.1 uncultured Ardenticatenaceae bacterium
AACGTATACAGACTATCTAGAGATTGAGGAACTGCTGGCGCTGCAAAAACCCCACTCGCCCGGCCCCGAACATGATGAAATGCTCTTTATTATTATTCACCAGGTGTATGAACTGTGGTTCAAACAAGTGCTGCATGAACTGGATTATGCCCAGGCGCGGCTGCGCCAAAATGACTCCGTGCGCGCCCTGCACACGCTGCGCCGCGTCTTGACTATTTTCAAAACGCTGGTATCTCAAATAGATATTCTGGAAACAATGACGCCGCTGGAATTTTTGTCTTTCCGCGACCGGTTGGAATCGGCCAGCGGGTTTCAATCCTACCAGTTTCGCGAGTTGGAATTTGCTCTGGGCCACAAACGGCGTGGCGTGATGGCCCATTATCCACAGGACTCAGCGGCGCGACAACGATTGGAGGCGCGCTATGTGCAGCCAACTTTGTGGGACAGTTTCTTACACTTCCTGGCGGCCAATGATTACGACGTCTCCCCCTCTCTGCTGCAGCGGGATGTCACCCAACCATTAGCGGCGTCACCGCCGCTGCAAAAGCTGCTGGTGGATATCTACAACCAGAACGCCAGCGTGATGCAAGTTTGTGAACGATTGGTTGATCTGGATGAAGGGGTGCAGGAATGGCGTTACCGGCACGTGCAGATGGTGCAGCGGACGATTGGCAACAAAAGCGGCACCGGTGGCTCGGCAGGCGTGCGCTACCTGACGTCTACGCTATTTCAGCCACTGTTTCCCGATTTATGGGCCATCCGGACAGCGCTATAGGCATAGGCCCGAGGGCCAGGGTAAAGAGGATGGTAGCGCCCTGGTGCGGCTTACTTTCGATCCAGATACGCTGGCCGTGCGCTTCTATGGCCAGCTTACAAAACGCCAGACCGAGGCCGCTGCCCTGTCCGGATGTGTTTCCTGTCTGGAATTTTTGAAAGACCGTGTGTTTCAGTTCAGGGGAAATGCCTGGGCCATCATCATAGACAGCCACAGTGAGCGAGCTGCGGTCTGCCACGAATGAGCGCACGGCGATACCGACGTGCCCGCCGGGGGGCGTAAACTTGATAGCATTGCCGATTAGATTTTGCAGCACGCGATCAATGAGGTCTTGATCGGCGTAAACGGGGGGGATAGCCGTTATTTCGTTAGTCAGAGTCAGATTCTTTTCGCGGGCAATGACTGCATACCGTTTTAAGACGGCGTCGGCCACTGGTTTTAGCGCAAAGTGACGGTAGTTGATGGGCATTTGCCCGCTTTCTATATGGCTGATATCGAGAATAGACGTGACCAGCAGCAGCATTTGATCAGAACTGTGCCGGGCTACCTGTAGAATTTCACGATCTGCTTCTTCTAGCTGGTCAGCCAACAATCTGTCTAGCCAGCCCAGCGTGGTGCTGATGGCGCTGAGGGGAGTGCGCAGATCGTGCACCATGGTCGAAGTCAAATCCGCTTGCAGGCGCTGCAAGCGTTTCCGTTCCGTGATGTCATGCAGCAGCAGTAAGTAGCCGCGATGCTTCTGCCCACGGTC
>CAZDSN010000947.1:0-1519 GCA_964507675.1 uncultured Ardenticatenaceae bacterium
CACAGAGAAAGTGACCGTCGGCGTTGGTTGTGCCGGCAACTTCCGCCCGCACCCGTCTACAAACCACCCGCACTTGCACCCCATACACCCCCGCCCCTTCCGCCACCTGCTGCACCAACACCCGCAATTTCGTCGTCTTCATCCTATTACTGGTCGTCCGCCGTCCCCGCGATTGCACGCTCAAACTGGGCCGGTTGGTGACCGGAGAATTGGGCATGATCACCGCCGACGGCGGCAGTGGACTGGGCGGCGTTGGCGCTGGCGGCGGCGGTTCTACCCGCAGCGGCGGCTGCCGTTGCGGCGGCGGTGCGGCTGCCTGCACGTCCTCGTCCGTAATAACCAATGGCGCGCCGCGGCGCACCGGCGGCGGTTCCGCCGCCGGCGGCTCAATGCTCAGCGTTTCCCGCGCCACTTCGGGATAGCGCACAGGCACGGGGGGACGATACACCGAAGGCGCAGGCACCACCGGCGTATCCAGTCGCGGCAAGGTATCCATGGTCGCCGCGCCGCTATCTACCACCCGCCCTGTAAATGTCAGGTGGCGCGCCAGCCGGTCGCGCTCTGTGGGCGAACGCTGCGTTTGCTGGCGCAAGAACTGCGCCGTTTCCCGCAGCAGGCTGCCCGCCGGGCTAAAGCCGTCTGGCGGCGCTGCTGGATCGAGTTGGGACAGCGGATACTCCCGTTTCCAGGCAAAAGCGGCTACCGCCAGCGGCAGCCAGGGCAGCGCCGCCGGCTCTGGCGTGGTTGTGGCGGCGGCGCTGGCGGCAATGAAGCCGGCAACTTCCGCGCTTTCCGCCAGGCCGCTGTCATGCAGCAAATCGTAGATCGCCAGACGTGCCGCGGCGGCGTCCGCCATCAGGTGGTTAAAATCCGCCAGCGTGGGATCGTCTATCACTTCCGCCACCCGCAGCAGCGCCCTGGCGCGTGATTCCGTGAACGCGGGCGGGCTGTCGTCGTGGCTGCCGCGCCCGTTCATTTCGGCAATCAGCCAATCCGCCAGACGCCGTACAAAGTCGGCTAACTGGATGGGGTCGCGTATGGAACGAACGAATCGGGTGGATTGATTGTCCATTTTGCTCAATTTCCCTCAGGCGCGACGCCCTTCAAAAGCGCGCCGCGCCTCATTCTGCCTTCTTCCTTCTGCCTTCTTCCCTCTTCCTTCTTTAGACCGCCAGACTGTTCTCCAGTTTATGCAGTCCTTCCCACACGCGCATCAACTCTTCCAGGTCGGAGACGGACTCCAGGTCAATTTCCATGGCGGCGCGCAGTTCGGCGTCATACAGCTTGCGGTCGTGCTGCCGCATCATGGGTTTGACCAGGTGATTGTTAAAGTCCCTTTCCGCTTTGGTGGCTTCCAGCCAGAAGAGGCGGCGCAGGCGCGGCAGCAGTTCATCGTCGCTGAACAGGTCGTCCATGATGGCCTGGAAGATGGCGCGCGTCTTCTGACCGATGTTGTCCAGTTTGTCGGCGTAGGTGGGACCCAGGTCTACGTTCAAATTGCTACCGCCCAAGCCGCTTA
>CAZDSN010000948.1:0-1512 GCA_964507675.1 uncultured Ardenticatenaceae bacterium
CGCCGTGGCCAGCACCGCCGTCGCCGCCGGTCAGGCGCAGTATGCGCGCGGGCAGTCTGTCTCTATCACCAGCAGCGTCACCAACCTGGCGGATCTGCCCGTGAACTTTACCTTGCGGCTGCACGTGGCTGCTCCCAATAACAGCGTCTTTTACAGCGAGGAGCGTCCACTGTCGCTGACGGCGGGCGTCGCGCAGGATGAACTGTTCTCCTTTACCATCCCTGTTTCCGCTACCAACGGCACATATCGTGTGCAGGCTGATTTGTATCAGGAGACGCTGCTGGTTAGCGGCGGGGTGAGCGCGTTTACGCTGCCCGATTCGCCGGCTACGTTTGGCGTAACCCTGCCGGCAGCCCTCCCCGCCACTGCCGCCGATCCTTTGCGTGTAGTTGTCAACAACCCGCACGCTTACCTGTCCGTCAACGGCAGCCTGGGTGTGTTGGTGACCGACCCGGCTGGCGTAACCACGACCTTGCCCGTGCAAACGTATGATTTGAATGCCGGCAGCGACGCCCCCCTTACCTTTGACCTGACGGGACTGCCCGCCCGCTACGGCAGCTACCGCTTTGATTTCACTGCTGCCGACCAATACAGCGAACGCGCCTGGAGCGAAATGCGCCAGGTGGCTATCGCCAGTAACCTGATATTTGACCAGCCCAGCTACAAGGTGCGGCAAACGTTGGGCATTAGCCTGACCTTGAGCAACAGCGACTTCAACCTGACGCCGCTGCTGACGCTCTCCATCCCTGATCTGGGTTACACCGACGTGCAGACGCTGCCCTTTGCCGCCGGGCAAACCTCCGTCCTGACCTATGCTCTGTCGCTGCCGCCCGCTCTTGGGCCTGGCTTCCATGCCGTTGACCTATCCCTGGCTCTGACCGACGTGGTCACGGACAGCAACCGCTTCCTGCTGCCGCCGTCGCGGGTGACGGCGTTTGCGCCGCAGACGGATTTCCTGGCAGGCGAGACCATCCCCGTCGAACTGCGCAACCTGGGCGGCGTGGATGCGCCTGTGACCGCCACGATGATGCTGGTAGACCAGTATAACGTGCTGGTGGCTTCTGACAGTGTGACCACTACCGTTCTGGCGGGCGAAGTCAGCACCCTGACCCTGCCCATTCCCGCGGGCGCGGCTTCGGGTCTTTATTACCTGGACGTCAACGGGCAAAACCTGGCCAGCGGCGCGGCTGTGCAGCAGCAAGCGGGTATCCACGTGGACGGCGTTTCCGCTTCGCTGCTGGTGCAGACGGGCCAGCCCGAATACTTCAGCAGCGACGACATTGCCGCCATGGCCCAGATTTTGATGAATTCGGGTGGGTTGGATGGCGAAGACCTCAGCCTGCGTATCTGCTCGGACAACAGCAGCAACGGTACGGCGGACACCTCCTTGCCTGAACCTTCCTACCAGAGCCAGACCGTGCCCCTGGACTGGATAGACATTGCCGCCGGCGGCATGGTCGTGGCCGCGGCGAACGACACGAATACGCTGGTGAACATCGGCTTCCCGTTTGA
>CAZDSN010000949.1:0-1512 GCA_964507675.1 uncultured Ardenticatenaceae bacterium
GCTGCTTGTCCGCCAGGAAGTCGGCGCGGAACTCAATCATCAGCCGCCCGCGCAGCCGCTCCAGTTGCTCAATGGCCTGGTGGAACTGTTGGCGCGCGCCGTCCAGGTCGCCGCGCTTTTGCGCCAGCCCGCCCAGCAGGTGGTGGGCGCGCTGCTGCAGCCAGGGGAGGTTGGCGTCTATGCCGGCATCTAACGCCCCCCGCAATTCTGTTTCTGCCTGCCCCTCTTCCCCTTGCGCCAGCGCCGCCTGCCCCAACAGCAGCCTGGCTTTCGCCGCCTCCAAAGGGGCGTGATGCTGGTGGAATACAGGCAAACAGGCGGCGGCTGTTGCCTGGCACGCTACCCATGCCCCTTGCCGCGCCAGCAGCGCCGCTTTTTCCAGGCGGCTGATGGCTGCCCACATGCTGTTTCCTTCAGACGTAAAGAGGGCGGCAGCAGTGTCCAGGGTGTGCAGAGCCAGCGGGAACTGGTTCATGCCCGCATACGCCACCGCCTCATTCAACATCGCCTGCGTCATCTTGTACGGCGCGCCCTGCTCCGCAAACAGCGCCCGCACCTGCGCCGACTTTTGCAGCACTTCCTGGTAACGGCCCAACTGCAGCAGGCAGTCGCTGGCGAACAGATCCACCAGCAGCGCGTCGTGGTGGCGACCATCGGCGACAAACGCCCGCCGCGCCTGATCCAGCAGCGCCAGCGCTTCGTTGTACCGTCCCAACGTCAGGAAGATGATGGCCTGGCACTGTTGGGCGCGCGCGGCTTCAATGGCGTGCCCCCGCGCCAGAAACTGCTCATACGCCTGTTGGCTGGCGGCGACGGCTTCAGGCAGCCGCCCCAGCGCCAACAGCACCAGAGCGCGGTTATGTTGGATGCCCGCCAGGTGTTGCTCTGCGCCCCCTTGCCGACAAATGGTTTCCGCTTCCGCCAGCAGCGCCAACGCCTGCTGCGCCTGCCCCAGGCGCTTATGGATCAGCACCAGGTTGAGAACCACGCCAGACAGCAGCGTCCATTCTTCATGCGCTGCCAGCACAGGTTGAATCTGCCGCCCCAGGGCGATGGCTTCCTCATAGCGGCTGAGGTTAGCCAGGCTTCCAATCTTGCCCACCAGGCTGCCCGCCGCTGCCGCCGGCTGGTTAAGGGCGCGGTAAATGGCGGCAGCCTCGTCGTAACAGGTCAGCGACGCTGCCCACTGGCCCTCGCCCACGCCCAGGATATTCCCCCGCACGCGCAAGCTAAGCGCCTTGTAAGCGCGATTGGCGCATACCTGCCCTAGCAGCGCCAACAAATGAGCCATCTGCTGCGCCTGCCCGATATTGGCTCGCAGCAAATGATCGGCGCGCTGTTTCAGCGCCTGCGCCAGCCGTTCCGCCCCATCCGCGTCCGCCAGCCACTCCCCTCTGGCGCGCAAATACGCCTGCTGCGCCGTCTGATCCGGCTGTTGCAGCAGTTCTGTGATAAGGACGTCTGGCGTAGTAGACATAACCTGCTGCCAAAGGCGGTCTTCTGAACACCCAT
>CAZDSN010000950.1:0-1510 GCA_964507675.1 uncultured Ardenticatenaceae bacterium
CTGTGGCACGCTGGGTAAACACGTCTTGCAGCACAGGCAGCACGTCGGCGTTGGCGGTGCGCATGAAGGGGTTCACATTGCGCCGCAGCGTTTCCTTGCAGCCACCCCAAGCGGGAATAATGCCCACACCCACTTCCACCAGACCCATGTATGTTTCGTGGTCGGCCACAGTGGTCCAACCGTGCATGGTCATCTCCACGCCGCCACCAAGCACCCGTTGATGCGGAGCGGTGACGACGGGTTTGGAAGCATGGCGCAGGTTCATCATCAATTCCTGACCCGTCCTGAGCGCCATGTTTACCTGGTCCCACAAGCCCTGAGCAGCGGCAAAACCAAGCATAGCCAGGTCTGCGCCGACGCAGAAATCCTGCGCCTGGTTGCCAATGACCAGGGCGTCGAAATCAGTCGCCAGCCGGGCCAGAGCGGTCTGGCTCATCATGATGGAATCAGCGTCGAGGGCGTTAATCTTGGGGCCGTGGAACTCCAACAACAGCACGCCATCCCCCATGTCAATGAGGCTGGCGCTGCCATTGCGAGCGACCTCTTTGCCCTGGCTCTTCAGTTCGGGCAGCAGGATGATGTTGGGGTCGCGCGGCAGAGGCTGGTAGGATTGGGTGTTGAAGTCGTAGTAGCTGCCATTGCGGTAGAACTTGTCGTGGCCGGCGGCCAACATCTCTTTGACCCAGGCAGCCACTTCCAGGCCAGCCGCTTCCATCTGGGCAACAGTCTCGGCGACGCCCAGCCCATCCCAAATTTCAAAGGGGCCGGCTTCATGGGCGAAGCCCCAACGGTTAGCGTTGTCTACGTCTACAATGGTGTAGGCGATTTCGGGGGTGACGTAGGCGGCGTAGGCCAGATTGAAGTAGGTGGTGTCGCGCACGTATTGAGCGGCGCGGTCGGATTCGCTCATGAGGACGCGCAGGCGCTGCCCCAGGTCGTCAATCTTGCGCACTTTGCCCACGGAATCAAAGCGAATCTTGGGGGCAGGTTCATACTCGAATGTATTAGGGTTCAAAGCCCAGAATTCGCGGCTGCCGTTGACATTCACCTGCTTGTAGAAACCCTGACCCGTTTTGTTGCCCAACCATTTTTGGGCCAGCATTTTCTCATTGAGGGCCACGCTACGCTGGCCGCGCAGCACATCCCGATACGGGTCGTGGGGAATGGCCGGGTAGAGGTTGCCGTTGACATGGGTCATGACGTCCAGACCAACCAGGTCCGTCAAACGGAAGGTGGCCGTCTTGGGCCGGCCAATCAAGGGGCCGGTGATGGCGTCAATTTCGGGGATGCTGTAGCCATGTTCCAGGGCGTATTCGGCAGCGTAGGAACCGGTGATAGAAATGAAGCGGTTGGCGATGAAGTTGGGGGTGTCCTTACAGACCACCACGCCTTTGCCCAACACATTGCGGCCAAACTGGCCCATGAAATCTACCACGGCGGCGCTGGTGTCCGGAGTGGGGATGATTTCCAGGAGTTTGAGGTAACGGGGCGGGTTGAAGAAGTGCGTGCC